>CACXFX010000093.1 GCA_902767055.1 uncultured Pseudomonadota bacterium | reverse complement strand
ATTTCTGTTACGGTATCCGGAATGTCGATATTAGTGATATTAGATCTCCAAAAAGCGCTGTCTCCGATTGAGGTAATGTTTCCTGTGATTTTAACATCAGTGACTTCCGGTATGGTTGTTCTCTTAACCCATTGGGCTATCACATTTGCAAATGCATTGTCAGGAATTTCTGCACTGCTGATGTAATCCCCGTTCTCATCTTTTTGTGACGGACCGTAAACAGTCATCTTACCATTATCAATGCTGTAATAAACAGTGCCGGAATCATTTGTTGCGCTTAAACAACCTGCCTCAGGGTCAAAATTGTCATAACAATTGATTTGAGCATATGCATCAAATGTTGATAGGATTAAACTGATAAAGCTTATAATAAAATCCGATTTTTGCATGTTTTTTCTCCGATATATTGTTAACATTATTAAAAACCGCCTCTGAAAGGACGGTCGGAGAGTTAAACAACCATATGCTTCAAATGATCCTTGTAACCTTTAGGCTTGAGCCCTGAACATTCGTTACAAGCCCCCCAACCAAATCTTGGGGATAAAAGCACTTTTAAAAAACAAAAAGCACTATTTGAAAACAGTGTTATCGATCACTGTGAAGCATTAGAGCCGTTTAAGAGCTCCGCGCCCTTTTGAGCGCTGAACAGAAAAAATTCTATTCTGAACTAATATTGCCATAGCGGATAAGCAATGTCAACAAAATTTTATCATGTGGCTTATTTTTTAACCGATTGGTAATATCTTGAAGATAAAATATGCTTTAATGAAAAAGATATTTGACATACTCAGACAAAAAGCGCTTTTGTTTTTGTGGGCGCTTACGTTTTGCTTGGCGCTGCCGTTTGTTTTAAATGCAGCAACAATTAATAATATGCGTATCGGTCAACAAATCGGCAGTGTGCGTATTGTTTTTGATGCCAATCAAAAATTTGATTATGAGGTTTTTTTGCTTTCATCACCCAAGAGGCTTGTGGTTGATGCGCATGATTGTGAGATTAAAAAAGCTTTGTCGGCCGATAAAAACAGCCTGATTTCATCAACAAGAATCGGTAAGTTGAATAATAAGGACAAACGTGTTGTTTTTGATCTTCAAAAACCTGTTTTGATCAAACAGGCTTTTATGCTTGAGCCTAATAAAAACAGTTCTTGGCGCTTTGTGGTCGATTTGGTTGTGGCTTCCGAACGTGATTTTGAAAGCAAAGTCGGTGCAAAATATGCCATTTCAAACAAAACAGGCAAAAAAACAACGACGGTGGCATCAAATAATGAGTCAAAAAACAGCTGGTTTTTTTCATCCGATAAGTCTTCAAAACCGAAATCGAAACAAAAAATCATTGTTTTAGACCCTGGACATGGCGGCAAAGATCCCGGTGCCATCGGTGCTTATGGCAAGACGTATGAAAAGAATGTGACGCTTGCGATGGGTAAAGAACTTAAATCACAGCTTGAAAAGAAGGGGTATAAAGTTTATCTGACGCGTTCGACCGATATTTTTATTCCGCTTCGTCAAAGGGTTAAGATTGCGCAAAAATATAAGGCAGATTTGTTTATGTCGCTTCATGCGGATTCTGCCGTTAATAAAAGAGCCAAAGGATTGTCGGTGTATACGCTTTCGGAAACGGCATCCGATAAAGAGGCAGCCGCTTTGGCTGAACGTGAAAACAAAGTGGATATTATCGGCGGGGTTGATTTTTCGGAAAATTCCAAAGAAATCAATGATATTTTAATTTCACTTTCGCAAACCGATTGTCGCAATAAATCTTCAAAATTTGCCGGTTATGTCGTCGGTGAAATGAAAAAATCGGTTAAAATAGTTGATGATACGCATCGTTTTGCCGGTTTTGCCGTGTTAAAAGCGCCGGATATTCCGTCTGCACTTTTGGAAATGGGGTATTTATCAAATAAAGAAGAAGAGAGCTTTTTGAAACAGTCTTCTTATCGCAAAAAATTGGCAACTTCAGCGGCCAATGCGATTGATAAATATTTTAATGACCCCGAAATTGCCGCACTTTATTAATTGTTAAAAAAATCTTTCATTTTTTATTGACATCTGCTCTGAGGTATGTTTTAATGTTTTTCAGATAAGGAAAGCAATTTTTTTATCGAAGTGCCTTGAGTAGGCACGGGGCTTTAAGCGGCTCTAAGTAAAGAGATACCAGATGGTGTCCTTTTGGGATACTTTTTTGGTATTAAAAATCCCCGATGATTGATTGGGGAGTCCGTTGTGGATGTACAAGATTTTTTCTAAAGACTACGGAAGTCATTTCTCTTTACATGATTGCTTAACTCCCCGATCGCACTTTATATAAGGCGCGGTCAAAGTTTTAATATGGGAAAATTTGGAGAAAAGTTATGAAAAACAAAACATTAATATTAAATCTGATTGGTGCAATTTTTTTATCTTTCAGGGTTCAAGCTGGTGTACAAACTTCAGGTTATTGCGGGCCAAAAGATGAGGGAGAAAATTATGCCACAAATTGCCAATGGTCTTTAGATAACGGCGTCCTGACAATATCCGGAACCGGAAGTATGGCTGATTTTAATCCCTCGGATGTAAATCATTCAAATGGTTCAGAATCGCCTTGGGATCAATATTATGAGGAAATTCATACCGTAAATGTCGAATATGGAATTGAAAATCTTGGAGAGCGCGCATTTAAAAGTTTGGAAAATCTGCAAAATATCAATATCCCTAATTCTGTTGAAAAAATAAGTAAACATGCGCTTAGTTATACATCCTTAAACTCTATTGACATTCCGGATTCGGTAAATGAAATCGGTTCTTGGGCTTTTGAAGGATGTGCATCGCTGACAAGTGTTAAAATTCCGGATTCCGTCTTATCACTCGGAAATGGTATTTTTTATTTAGACACGAGTTTGACTTCGGTCGAATTACCGGCTTTAATCGAAAGTATCGGAATGTCCACGTTTCACACAACCGAGAGCCTAGAAAGTATTGTTATTCCAGATGGTGTGACAAATATAGGGCAATCGGCTTTTTATAATACAAACGCCGTTATTTATTGCCAAGATACAGCGCAGCATGTTTGTCGGGACTTGGTTAACAGTGCAACATCCGGCCAAAACCAGTTGCGAGTGTATTCTCAGCAAGGAGAATATTATGTATTGGATGGTGTCAAATATAAAAATTTATCAAATATGCAAAAAGGAATTTCTGTAAAACGTATTTACACGATTGAAGAAGCCAATAAAGTTTCCGGTGATAAAAACCGCGTATCGATTAAGTATCGCTAATCAAGTGATTTTATGATAAAAAACAGGCAGAAAATAAAAATCTGTCTGTTTTTTTGTGGTATAACCTTGTTATCGTCCTTGATGAGGGGGAAAAAAAACGTTATTCTGACCTATCAAAAACAAGACCAAGGTCAGAAAAAAGTGTTTAAAAACATCAAAACTGTTTTTCTCATATTGTTTTTAGCCGGTTGTTCATCACACGGTACACCGGAGCTTGCGGGTTTGTCACCGAAAGCCCAAGCCGTTGTGATTAAGCAATACGGCGGCGTGTATAAGGTCGGCAATCCCTATCAAATTATGGGACGTTGGTATTATCCTAAAGAAGATTATCACTATAGTGAGGTTGGTATGGCCAGTTGGTACGGCGATGATTTTCATGCCAAGCGTACCGCCAATGGTGAAAAATATGATATGCATACTTTGACGGCGGCGCACCGCACTTTGCCGTTGCCATCAATTGTCAAAGTGACGAATTTGGAAAACGGGCGCTCGCTTGTTGTACGGGTTAATGATCGCGGGCCGTATGTCAAAGAGCGCATTATTGATTTGTCAAAGCGTGCGGCACAGCTTTTGGGTTATCAGGTCAAAGGAACAACCAAAGTCAAGGTTGAAATTATGGCTGAAGAGAGTAAAGCCTTAAAAGCTGCGCTTTTAAATCAGCAATATCAACCTTCGATTGAAAAAAAAGATACGTCGGCCGTACAAACGGCAAACGCAAATGGTTATTTTATCCAAGCAGGCTCATTTAAGGATAAAGATTTAGCCTTAAATTTTGAGGAAAAGCTTAAAAAATACGGCAAAACGCAAATTGCTGATGCTGATGTGAACGGTAATACGTATTATCGTGTCAGATTGGGTCCGATTGCGAGCCAAAACAGTGCCGAAGATTTGCTCATTAAAGTGCAATCAGGCGGTTTTCATGATGCAAGAATTGTTCAAAAATAAGGAGAAATAAATTGAAAAAAGTATTGTTATTTTTATCTTTTATGGCACTTGTTTCAACTTCTGCCAAAGCGTTTGAAACTTCGGCCAGAAATGCGATTTTAGTCGATTTTGAAACAGGAACTTATCTTTATGCCAAAAATGAATCTGACCAAATGCCGCCGGCTTCGATGAGTAAATTGATGACGGTTTATATCATTTTTGATAAATTAAAAGCAGGCTTGCTTTCATTTGATGATGAATTTACGGTCAGTGAAAACGCATGGCGCAAGGGTGGCGCGGCAAGCGGCGGTTCGACAATGTTCTTGAAAATCGGCGAAAATGTCAAGGTCGATGATTTGTTAAGAGGTATCATTGTTCAATCAGGTAACGATGCGTGTATTGTCGCGGCTGAGAATATCGCCGGCTCGGAAGAGGATTTTGCCGTTTTGATGAACGAAACAGCACAAAAAATCGGTTTGAAAAATTCCGTTTTTGCCAATTCAACCGGTTTGCCTGATGAAAATCAGCTGATGTCGGCGGAAGATTTGGCGATTTTGGCGCGCGCAATTATCAAAGATTTTGGTGAATATTATCATATTTTCCAAGAAAAAGAGTTTACGCATAACGGCATTAAGCAAGGAAATCGCAATCCGCTTTTGTATTCAATGAGCGGAGCCGATGGGCTTAAAACGGGACATACTGAAGAAGCCGGCTTTTGTTTGACCGGTTCTGCTGTTAAAAACGGTCGTCGTTTGATTGAAGTGATTGCGGGTTTAGAGAGCAATAAAGCACGTTCGGATGAGGCTGAAAGGCTGATGAGTTATGGTTTTAGGGAATTTAAAAATTATCAACTTTTCAAAAAAGGCGATGTGGTTGGGGCTGTGCCTGTTTGGTACGGAAAAGAAAAAAGTGTTGAAATGGTTGTGCCTTTTGATGTTGTCAAGACATTAAAAAAGAACGGAGCTAAAGGCTATCAATTTAAGTTGGTCTACAATGAACCTATAAAAGCACCTGTTAAAAAAGGCGCTGTTATCGGTAAAATTGAAGTGATTTCACCCGATGGTGATATAGAAAATATTAATGTTGTTGCAGCCAAAGATGTCGCAAAAGTCGGTATCTTCAAACGTATCATTGAAAATGCAAAGTACTATTTGAAAGGCAGATAATGAAAGCACCGTTTATCACGTTTGAAGGTGGCGAGGGGAGCGGAAAATCAACCCAAATCAAACTGTTAAGTAATTATCTCAAAGAAAAAGGTGTTGATTTTATCACAACAAAAGAACCGGGCGGAACAGAGCTTGGTGTTGAATTGAGGCGTCTTTTGGTTGAAGGAAGTGCCGATAAAATGGATGCCAATGCCGAGGCATTGCTCTTTTTTGCGGACAGGCGTATCCATATGACCCAAAAAGTTTGGCCGGCATTAAAAGAAGGTAAATGGGTGATTAGTGACCGCTTTGCCGATTCAACGGTGGCTTATCAATATTATGCTTATAACCAAAGGCTGTCGATAGAAGATATCGATATGCTTTATGGCTTTGCCGTCGGAGATTTTAAGCCGGATTTGACTTTTATTTTGGATATTGACCCCAAAATCGGTTTAGAACGTTCTTTTAAGAAAGCCGAAACAATGACGGTTAAAGAAACGCGAAACGAAAACAGGCTGTTGCAATGGCATCAAAATTTGCGCCAGGGTTATCTTGAAATTGCCAAAAAAGAGCCTCAAAGATGTGTTGTTTTAAATGCTGATACGGATGTTCAAACATTGCACGATAAGATTGTTAAAGTGATTGAAGAAAGGTTCGGTCTGTAAAATGGCTTTTATTTTGCCTAAAGAAAATACTTATCTGATCGGCCACGAAAAGGCCGAAAAGATGTTTTTGGAGGCTTTTGATAAAGGCACAATGCATCATGCTTTGTTGATTTCGGGCTTAAAAGGCATCGGAAAAGCCACGTTTGCGTATAAAATTGCTCGTTTTTTATTGCAAGATGATTTTGAAAATGCCCCGAAAGGTAAATTGGATATTTCACCTCCAAGTCCTGTTTTTAAGCAAATTTGTGCCGATTCAAATCCGAATTTTTTGGCCATTGAGAGAGACTATACCGAAACGGATAAAAAGAAAATCATCAAAGCGATTAAAGACGGCGAGCCTTTAGATGCTGATTCTATGCAGGATTTGAAAAAATCGGCGGTAATCAAAGTTGATGAAATCAGGCAAATCAATGCTTTTTTAAGTAAAAAGTCATTTGACGGCGCATGGCGTGTGGTCTTAATTGACAGTGTTGATGAGATGAATGCTTCAAGCGCCAATGCTCTTTTAAAGATTTTGGAAGAACCGCCGGAAAAAACAATGCTTCTTTTAATTTCGCATCAACCGAGCAAACTTTTGCCGACGATTAAGTCACGTTGCGTTAAGCTTGCTCTTGAGCCGCTTGTAAAAGAAAATGTGGCCTCGTTGTTGCGTCGTTATATGCCGGATTTGAAGGAAGATGAGGTTAGTGAGTTGGCTCGCATTTGTGACGGAAGTATCGGAAAAGCACTCAATTATGCGGCAAATAACGGTTTGGATATATATCAACGTTTGCAATCTGTGATATATGCAAGATCAAGATTCGATTTAAATGAAGTTTTGGCTCTTGCTGTACGGGCAGCTTCGGATGAAAATGTGTGGGATTTGATTTTGGAATTAACGTTACATATTTTATCCGATATGATTACTTCGGGAGAAAACGTTGAAGCGCTTTACGAAGTTTATACTTTGGTTTTAAGGACAAACAGCGAGGTTATCGGTTTAAATATGGATAAACGCCAAGCGTTAATTAACCTTTTTTATCAGATTTCAAAGGCGGTTTAAAATGCTTGTTGACAGTCATTGCCATTTATCATCACCGGAAATTTATCAGGATTTGGAAAACGTTATTGGACGTGCCAAATCAGCCGGTATCAGTGGTTTTTTAAATGCAGGTGGCAAATTTGATGAACTCAATATTCAGCTTGAAATTTGCCGCCGTTTTGACAATGTTTGGACTGCAACCGGTGTTCATCCGCACAATGCGGCGGAATATGAACATATCAAGGCTGAAGATGTATTAAAAAATACAAAGTATGATAAAGTTGTTGCCATCGGTGAATGCGGGCTTGACTATTTTTATGATTTTGCGCCTAAAGATGTGCAAATCAAAGTTTTTAAGGAAATGATCAAAGCTGCACAGATTAGTCAGTTACCGCTTATTGTGCACTCAAGAGATGCCGAAGATGATACGATTTCTTTGTTAAAAACAGCTTATCTGAGCTGCCCGTTTAAAGGGGTGATACATTGTTACAGCTCATCTTTGAAATTGGCTAAGGAGGCGCTAAAAATTAATTTTTATATTTCAGCTTCGGGGATAATTACTTTTAAAAACAGTGAAGATCTTCGAAAAAATTTTGAAATTGTTCCTTTCAATCGTCTGCTTGTTGAAACAGACAGCCCGTATTTAGCGCCTGTCCCGATGAGAGGAAAAATCAATGAACCTGGGTATATTGTGCATACGACGCAAGTTTTGGCCGACCTTAAAGGGCTTGATTTTAAAAAAATTTCGGATATAACAAGCAAAAACTTTTTTGATTTGTTTGATAAAGCAAGGATTGTACGATGACAAAAGTTATTATTTTAGGATCCGGTGCCGCACCCGGGGTTCCTGCAATTGCAAAAGGTTGGGGTGCCTGTAATCCGAATAATGAAAAAAACAGGCGTAAACGCATTGGAACGTATATACAAATCGGTTCTCAAAAAATTTTAATTGATACATCACCCGATTTAAGAGCGCAATTGCTTGAAAATAATATCAAACATATTGATGCGGTGTTGTATACGCATGCGCATGCCGACCATTTGCACGGGATTGATGATTTAAGAGAGTTTAATCGTTTAACCAAAAAGCCGATTGATATATATGGTTCATCTCATAGTATTGAGCAAATCAAAACACGCTTTTCTTATTTGATTTGCCATGGAGAGTGTGCCGATAAGGGGATTTTTAAGGCGAGTTTGGATGCCCATGTGTTAGGATTTGATGAGGATTTTTATTTAAATGATGTTAAAATCAATCTTTTGGAACTTAGCGGGCATTTGGTTCCTTCAAACGGTTATTTATTCAATGATGGCGAAATTGTATATATTTCAGATTGTCGCGAGATTTGTGATAAGGCGCTGGCTAAAATCAAGCGCCGTCCGAAATTGCTGATTTTGCCTTTGACAACAATTAATTCAAATTATGCAAAATGTTCGCATATGGGGCTTGATAAAGTTTTAGAATATGTTAATGTAATCGGGCCGGAATTGGCGGTTATCAATCATATGGCGGTGGAATGTGATTATGATGAGGTAAATTCTTTAACACCATCAAATGTTGTGCCCGCCTATGATAATATGGTTATAGAGTTTTAAGAAAGGTAAAAAAATATGCTTTGTATTTATCACATGGTGGATCATGATGGCAAAGGCTCGGCGGCAATTGTTAAAAGTGTTTATCCCAATATTGAATTTTTGCCGTTTAATCATGATTTGGAAGTTCCTTATGATGAAATTCGAAAACATGATAAAATCATTATCTGTGATATTGCTTTGCCGCTTGAATTTATGTTTGAGCTTAATCAAACCAAAGATTTGATTTGGATTGATCACCACGTGTCTATTATTGAGGAATATGAAGAGCGTATCAAAAATGGTGAAAAACCGATTAAAGGAATCAGAAGAGTTGGTACGGCGGCCATTATTTTAACATGGGAATATTTTTATCCTAAAAAACGTGTGCCGCTTGGTATTCGCCTTTTGGGATTGAATGATATTTTTGATTTAGAAGACAGGCGCGTGCGTCCGTTTGAATATGCGATGCAAGCACTGGGTGTTAATAAACCCGGTGAAAAAATATGGGGTCAACTCATCAGAGATGAGGTTGAAATCAATCCGATGGTTGAACGCGGACGTGCTATTTTAGCATATATTCATAATCGAAATTATCGTTTGGCCAGAGCTGAAGCATTTGTTTCTGAACTTGACGGATACAAATGTATATGTGCCAATATTCCGCAAGGTTATTCGGAATTTTATGACAGTTTGGACAACATTGACGATTATGATATTATGATCAATTTTTACATGAACAAGAAAAATAATTGGTGTTTATCGTTTTATACGGCAAAAGATGATATTGACGTATCAAAAATTGCGGCAAAATTCGGTGGCGGAGGGCATGCAAAAGCGGCAGGTGCTTCTTCGCTTAAAGAGTTGCCGGAATTTTTACAAAAAGGAAAACCGTGGGTTAGTCTAAAAGTTTTGGAAAATAAGCAGGATTAAAAATGGCAGATAGTGATTATTACGATATTTTAGGCGTTGATAAATCAGCATCGGCTGATGATATTAAACGTGCTTTCAGAAAAAAAGCGATGGAATACCATCCGGATCGTAACCCCGGAGATAAGGAAGCAGAGCAGAAGTTTAAACAAATCAACGAAGCTTATGAAATCTTAAAAGATGATCAGAAGCGTGCAGCTTATGACAGATACGGCAAAGCCGCTTTTGAAGGAGGAATGGGGGGGGGCAATCCTTTCGGTGCCGGATTTGGATTTAGCGCAGAAGATTTGTCAGACGTTTTTTCAAATATTTTTTCGGATTTTATGGGTGGCGGACGTGGTGGATCAGCTTATGAAAATCGTCGCGGCTCGGATTTGAATTATAGTTTAAGTATTACTTTAGAAGAAGCCTTTAATGGTATTGAAAAAGAAATAAAAATTAAGACAACTGAGCAGTGCGAAGTTTGTCACGGATATGGGACTGCCGATGGAAAAGAGGCCCCTGTTTGCGAAACTTGCCACGGTAGAGGTAAAATCAGACGTCAGCAAGGTGGTTTTTTTGTTTTTGAGACTGTTTGTCCGACATGTCAGGGCCAAGGGCGCGTTGTTAAAGAAAAATGTAAAGACTGTCGTGGTCTTGGTGTTCGTCAAGTCGAAAAGACGATTAAGGTTAAAATTCCCTCAGGTATTGAAGATAATGTCAGGATGCGTGTGGCAGGTGAAGGTGAAGCCGGCCTAAGAGGGGGAGCGAAAGGTGATTTATATGTTTATGTATCTATCAAGGAACATAAACTTTATGAGCGTCAGGGCGCTAATTTATATACGGCGGTGCCGATTGGTATGGCTTGTGCGGCTTTAGGCGGTACGGTTAAAATCCCTTCAATTGACGGCAAAGAATTAGATGTTAAGATTGAGGCAGGGACTCAGACAGGAGCGCAAATCAGGATAAAGGGTGAGGGAATGCCGACAATAGGAGGCAAGCGTGGAGATCTGTTTGTGATGGTTAAGGTTGAAACGCCGACTCATTTAAGTTTGAAACAAAAAGAACTTTTGGAAGAGTTTCGTGCGCTGGATAAAACTGATTCCTGCCAGCCTGAAACAAAAACTTTTTTTAATAAAATCAAGGATTTGTTTAATTAATACAAACAAAAGGATGAAATATGTTTTTTTCAAAATTTGAACGTATGGTGGCAAAACGTTACCTCAAAGCAAAACGAAAAGAAGGTTTTATTTCGGTCATCAGCGGTTTTGCTTTGACGGGGATTGCGCTTGGTGTAGCAACGTTGATTATTGTGATGAGTGTGATGAACGGGTTTAAAAGCGAATTGCTTTCAAGAATTTTGGGCTTAAACGGGCATATTATGATTGTTTCGACACCCGGATATCCGTTTACCGACTATCAGACAGCCGTTCAAAATCTTGAAAAAATCGATGGGGTAAAGGTTGCCATACCGATGATCGAAAAACAGCTTTTGGTGTCAACCGGAAACACGGCAGAAGGCGTTATCGTCAGGGGGCTCAATAAAGAAGATTTACTTAAAAAAGATGTGATGCGATCAGGCCTTGCAGGTGTTAATGTTGAGGCATTTGATGACGAGTATGTCATTTTGGGTGAAAGGTTGGCTGATAAACTCGGGGTGATGACCGGTGACGAAATTACGCTGATTTCGCCAAACGGAAAAGTGACGGCCTTCGGAACGGTGCCGAGAATTAAATCTTATATAGTACTCGGTACATTTAATTTCGGTATGTATGAATATGATTCAAACTTTATATTTATGCCGATGAAAGCGGCACAAAAATATTTTGGGCTGAACTCGGCAGCCACACAGATTGATGTGACATTAAATCATGGTGATGATTTGAAAAGGCTGCGTAAGATTATTGAAAACAGTGTCGGTCTGGATGCTTATGTTTATGATTTTAAGCAAAGTAATGCGGCCTTTTTTAATGCGATTGATGTTGAGCGTAATGTGATGTTTTTGATTTTAACGTTGATTATTTTGGTCGCGGCATTTAATATTATCACGGGGCTGATTATGTTAGTCAAAGACAAGGGCAGGGATATTGCCGTATTGCGTACAATGGGTGCAACAAAAGGTATGATTATGCGCATTTTTATGACATCAGGTGCTTATATCGGCGTTGTCGGTACGACAATCGGTGTTTTACTCGGTATTGTTTTTTGCTTAAATATTGAGCGCGTTCGTCATTTTTTGGAGATGCTTTCGGGAAGAGATTTATTTTCAGCGGAAATATATTTTCTTTCTAAATTGCCGGCTGAAATTAATTGGACGGAAGTTTGCGTTGTGGCGATTGTGGCGCTTATTACCTCGCTTTTGGCAACCGTTTATCCGGCTTATCGTGCCGCAAAATATGACCCAGTGGAGGCTTTAAGATATGAATAATACATCAATATTACAGCTCAAAAACATTTCAAAACACTTTTATCAAGGGGATCAGAAACTTGAGGTTTTAAAGGGGCTTGATTTAGATATTAAAACCCAAGAAGTTGTCGCTTTGGTCGGCCCGTCAGGATCAGGAAAATCAACTTTATTACAGATTGCGGGGCTTTTGGAGCGGCCGAATTCCGGAGAGGTTTTTTTAAACGGCACGGATTGTTCTTCGGCATCGGATGCGTTGCGTACAAATTTAAGGCGTGATTATCTGGGTTTTGTTTATCAGTATCACAATCTGCTTTCCGATTTTTCTGCAATTGAAAACGTTGTTTTGCCGCAATTAATTGCCGGTAAAAATAAAAAAGAAGCCAAGGATAAGGCAGAGTGGTTGCTTGTCCGTCTTGGTCTAAAAGAGCGTTTGAAACATCGTCCTGCCGAGCTTTCGGGTGGCGAGCAACAACGTGTCGCGATTGCGCGCGCACTTGCAAATACGCCAAAACTATTGTTGGCCGATGAGCCGACCGGAAATTTAGACCCGACAACATCGGACAATGTATTTTTAGAACTTTTGAATATTGTTAAAGAAACAGGATTGTCGGCGCTGATTGCAACGCATAATATGGAGCTTGCCGCAAAAATGGACCGTCAAGTGACCTTAAAGGACGGAAAATTGGTCGGCGGAAGCAAAACAGTTAAAATTCAGGCAGGCAAAAACTTTTATTAAGAAAAATTTTTAAGAAAAATATTTTAAGTGCTTGTCAAATTTTTGTTTGACAAGTGCTCTGAAATATGTTCTAATAAAAATCGGATAGGGAAGGTTTTTAGGCTTTCTTTATCTAAAAAAGAACCGAGAGGTTCGGGGCTGTCAGAGGCTCATTACCTTATGATACCAGAAATGGTGTCCTGTTAAAGGATGCTTTTTTGGTATTTAAATCCCCGCTTTGGTGGGGAGCCTAGAATGTATGTACAGGCTTGATTTCAAGCTAAAGATTTTAGGAGTCATTTCATAAGGTATGATTTCTGAACTCCCCTGCCGCTCGAAAGAGTGGTTTTTTGTATTAATAACTGATGGATAAAAAATATGAAAAATAAGGTTTTAATTTTGAGCTTAATTATTGCTCAAGGGGCGTTTGCTTATTGCACACCGGACAATGATACGTGTTTTGAGTGTGGTACAAATTGTATTGCGGAGTTGACTTACAGCAAAAATGAATCGGGTGATGATGTCGGAACTTTTACTGTTTACGGCACCGGCGAAAACGGTAGCGGTTTAATGGATGGATATCTGCCTACAGGAAGTGAACCAAATCGTACAACAACCGCGCCATGGAAAGATAAACTTCAGGATATTAATAATATTGTGATAAGTGATGGTATAACAAATATTGGTGGTTATGCGTTTACAGGCGGTAAGAATTTTAATCACCTTGAACTGCCACAATCGGTTCAAACGATAGGGAGATATGCTTTTATGGACGGATCATTGAAATCAGTTAATACACTTAAATATGTTGATACAATAGGTTCGGGTGCATTTTATAGAAATTCTTTATCTGAAGTTGAACTGTCGGATAATTTAGAAAGAATTGAAAGTTCTACTTTTGGATATATTACTCAAATGAAAGAAATTAATATTCCGGATAGTGTAGAATTTGTTGGGTATTATGCATTCTACGCTTTGTCCGACGATTCGAAAGTTTATTGCAATGATGAGCCGGCGGGAAGGTGTGAAAGTTTGTTTTTAGGCGAGGTAGATACCGGTCTTGTAAGAAAGAAACTTATTAAATACACGGTAGAAGACGGAAAATATGTCATCGGGCGTAAAACTTATGCCTCAATTGAGGATATGAATAATGGCAATTATATCAAAAAGCGTATCTACACCATCGATGAAGCAAACCTTGTGGCTAAGCCGACGGGGAATACGGTCAGAATTAAATATCGCTGATAACAATTAAAACACGCCCCGTTATAGGGCGTGTAACGTATTAGGCTTTTTTATCTTTAAATACCGACAACAAAATACCGCCGGTCAGCATCAGCATTGTAAAGCTCAAAGATTGCCATGTCGCAATTTCAAAACCGAAATGCGGTGCAAAAATCTTCAATCCGATAAATATCAAGATAATCGATAAGGCCGGTTTTAAGTAAATAAATTTGTTGACAATCGCCGCAAGTAAGAAATACAGTGCCCTTAAGCCCAAAATTGCAAAAATATTTGACGTGTAGACGATAAATACATCTTGCGTGACCAAAAAAATTGCCGGAATGCTGTCAAATGCAAAAATCACATCCATTGTTTCAATAATAAAAAGTGCGAACAAAAGCGGCGTAATGTGCCATTTTCCGTTTTCTTTAACGACAAAATGCTCGCCTTTGATTTCGTGCGT
>CACXFX010000092.1 GCA_902767055.1 uncultured Pseudomonadota bacterium | reverse complement strand
TTTGTTGATTATTCGACAGGTCCGGCGATTTTCGGCGGTGCAGGCACCAACGTCCAACACTCATTTTTCCAACTTTTGCACCAAGGCACGGATATTGTGCCGGTCGACTTTATTATTCCGGCCATTTCGCACAATGAAATCGGTGATCATCACCAAATATTGCTTTCAAATGTTTTGGCGCAAGGCGAGGCCTTGATGCGCGGCAAAACCGTGGCCGAAGCCGCAAACGAGCTGAAAAAAGCCGGCAAATCCGAACAGGAAGTTGAAGCTTTGAAAAAATATAAAAGCTTTACCGGCAACCGCCCGTCAAACACGCTTTTGTGCAAAAAATTAGATCCGTTTACCTTGGGTCAAATCATTGCCCTTTACGAGCACAAAGTTTTCGTGCAAGGTGTGATTTGGAACATCAATTCGTTTGATCAGATGGGTGTTGAACTCGGCAAACAACTGGCTTTGAACATTTTGCCCGAATTGCAAGGCAAATCGTTTGCCGTTTCGCACGATAGTTCCACCATGTCGCTCATTAAAAAGATTAAAACTTTGAGGAAATAAAGTGTCCATCAGGATTTTGCCCGATAAATTAGTCAATCAAATCGCCGCCGGAGAAGTTGTCGAACGTCCCGCCTCGGTTGTTAAAGAATTGGTTGAAAACGCACTTGACGCAGGTGCTTTGCGTATTGACATCACCCTTATTGACGGCGGCAAAACACTGATTATTGTCTCAGATGACGGCAAAGGCATGACAAAAGATGAGCTTGACCTTTGCGTTGAGCGGCATGCCACCTCAAAACTTGAAGATGATGATTTATTTCATATCAAACATTTCGGCTTTCGCGGCGAGGCTCTGCCGTCTATCGGTTCGGTTGCAAGACTTTCCATTTCAAGCCGCGCGAAAAATGCCTCCGAAGGCTATAAAATTGAGGTTTCGGGCACCAAAAAATCCGATGTCATGCCGGCCCCGATTTCTCAAGGCACGCGAATCGAAGTCAGAGATTTGTTTTATTTAACACCGGCGCGGCTCAAATTCTTAAAAACGGACGCGGCCGAATTCGGCTATTGTCAGGATATAATCGAGCGTATCGCGATGGCCAACCCGAACGTATCATTTTACCTCTCGCACAACGACAAACAAAGACTTGCCTTAAATGCTTGCCAAGGTGATTTTTTTGATGCTAGATTGCGCCGTTTGGGTGAGGTGATGGGGCGCCAGTTCCAAGAAAATTCGCTTTTAATTAATCTTGAACGCGATTGGGCCAAGATTTCGGGCTATGTTTCACTGCCGACTTTAAACAAAGCCAATTCTTTGTCAGAATATCTTTTTGTAAACAATCGCCCTGTCAGGGACAAGCTTCTTTTGGGCGCGATTAAAGGCGCTTATCAAGATGTTTTGGCAAGCTCCCGCTACCCGTATGTCGCACTTTTTATTGACGTTGATCCGATGTATGTCGACGTTAATGTACACCCTCAAAAAAGCGAGGTCAGATTTTTGGACGCGGCGCATATCCGCTCGCTTTTGGTCGGCGCAATTCGCCAGGCACTTTTAGCCGGCGATAAAAGCACGGCAAACACACTTGATTTTGCGCAATTCGTCCATGAAGAAATTACCTCAAAAACACCTGCCCTTCAAAGCTTTGAGATGCACGAAGATGTCCGGCATATTCCCTTTAACACTCCTCAAAAAGCGCATTTTCAATCCCGCTCTTTGAATATCACAAAAGATTTTCCGGATTTAAATCAGCTTTATTCGCTCAAAACGGATATTAAAGAAGATCAAGATATTCAAGGAAACGCAATGCCGCCTTTGGGATTTGCCAAGGCTCAATTTCATGACACATATATCATTTCGCAGACCTTAGACAGCATCATTATTATTGACCAACACGCCGCACACGAGCGGATTGTGATGGAAAAGTTAAAAGCCGATTTGGCCTCTGAGCATAAAGTAACGACCCAAATGCTTTTAATCCCTGAGATCATCGAACTTAACGCTTCAGAAAAATCTCGTATTTTGGAAAATGCCGACAATTTTGAAAAACTCGGCCTCGTGGTTGAAGATTTCGGCTTTAAGGCCGTGATTGTACGCGAAATTCCGGCTTTAATCTCCGGCGCGGACACAAAAAAACTGATTAAAGACCTTGCCTCTGAAATCAATGAATGGGGCAATGCTTTTTCTTTAACGGATAAATTACACCACATTTGCGCAACGATTGCCTGCCACGGGTCGGTCAGAGCCGGCCGAAAGCTCAACATTGAAGAGATGAACAGACTCCTTCGAGATATGGAAAAAACGCCGCATTCCGGCCAGTGCAACCACGGCCGCCCGACGTATGTCGAGCTCAAACTCAAAGATATCGAAAAACTTTTCGCCCGCCGATAACTCCTCTTCCATCACCCCTTCAAACACATCCTTTTTTTTCGTCACCCCTGTGAATGCCTTTTTCCCATCACCCCTCCGAACGAAGTGAGGATTAGGGGTCCACCTTCCCGTCACCCCACGAGCAAACTTTGTTTGCGAAGTTTAGGGGTCCAAAAAACCATTAACAACAAACCAAAAACCGCGGGTGAGGAAACCCGCGGCGGATTACAAATTTAATGAATTTTTTAAAAGGTCATAATAATTTTTGGCTTATCCTGCCAAATCTCTGAGGATTTAGTAGAATTTCCAAGAAACCGTATGGTTTTCACCAGCTGCGCCGCAAGCTGCCGCATCTAAAGCGTCCGACATAGAATACGCTTCACCTTCTGCTCTACCATTTTCGCCACTACCTGTACCAGCGTAAACTGCCGTATCCGCGCTAGCTGCTACATTAACCCCGATAAAACCGGAACCGGCACCGGAACCGAAATCAGCTGTCGCAAGTGCAAGACATGCTTCTTTAGGAAGCCCGCTATAAGTCACAACAAACGCTGTATCATTGGCAGCTGTTGCTTTTGTCTTAGATGTATCTATAGTTACACCACCTTTAAAAGGATTGGATAAAGTAATTTCTGTAACAAGACCGCTTGCTGGAGTTTTTGTTTTTACCATTACCTCCGGAATAATACCAAGGTTATAAGCAGCTTCTTCACTTAGCCCACCATAATTTCCTTGTGTTCCGTACATCGTGCGGATATTTGTCACGAGCATTGTGATTTGATCCATTGTCGAGTTTAATTTATGTTTGAACATTGCTTTGGAATAGCCTGCTAAACCACCGGCGGAAAGGACACCGATAATGGCAAGGACACCAAGCATTTCAACCATCGAACGACCGTTTTCATTATTTCTCATTTTTTTATTCCTTTATAAGTAATGATTAGTAAAATTTCCAAGATACTGCATTATCTTCACTTGAACATACTGTGATAGCTCCAGTATTCCCCGCCATTGCCAAGGCATCACCTTCTGTCGCGGTGCCAACTGTTAACTCAGCCGCAGAAGTTGTTTTAGCTGGTGCTGTACCGGCGGTGCCAGAATTTCCAAAAGCCTTTGTGCCAATAAAACCAGAACCTGCACCTGAACCAAAATCGGCTGTTGCTAAAGCGATACAAGCCTCTTTAGGTAAATTTCTATATGTCAAGACAAATGCCGTTGCATGTGCGCTTTCATTATTTGCAAGAATATCATCGCCATCTGCAGTCGACATTTGAATATATACTTCACCTTTAAACGGATTTGTAAGTGTTGCTGTTGTACCCATGACAGCAGGAACAATACCAAGATTGACAGCCGTCTGATTGCTCAATCCATCATAATTCCCCTGCGTTCCATACATCGTGCGGATGTTTGTCACAAGCATTGTGATTTGATCCATTGTCGAGTTTAATTTGTGCTTGAACATAGCCTTTGAGTAACCTGCCAAACCACCGGCTGAAAGAACACCAATAATGGCAAGAACGCCGAGCATTTCAACCATAGAACGACCTGATTGATTATTTTTCATTTTCGTTTTCCTTTTTAAAAAAATTATTAAAACAAAATCGCCCTTTTTAATCAAGCGACTGGAAGCACAAACTATTACAAGATGATAGCGCGACCTATTTGAGGAAAACTCTTATTCAATCACCTTCCAGCCTTTGGACTGGAATACAGTTTTATGTCCTGTCTGACATCTTGTAATGGATTTGTGGTCCAAGGACGTCCAACCGAACGTCTTAACATATATACTACCTATTTCATTTTTAAAGTAAAGCAAAAAATTCTATGACTTTAGATATAGATTCATATCCGTTTTTCTTATCCTCCCTTGAAAAACAAAAGCCAGAGCATATTTATCTTTTTGAATTTTAATTTCAGGGAGATTTTTTTAATGGGAACGCTTCTCAAATATTTGTTTTATATCCTTATCATTGCCGCGATTTATTTTATCGGTGTCGGCTTTTATCAGGGAAAATTGACCAAAGACTCAACCGTTTCTGAAATGACAGATCACGTTACTTCCAATACGGGACAGGCAATAAAAGACGGCTATAACGCGACAAAAGATGCCATCCAAAATGGCGTTGATAGCGTCGTCGAAGACGCCAAAAGCACTCAAACAACGACGGAAAACGAGCTTAAAGATGTTTCAGATAATTAAAATCTCAAATACCTTTTAATAACACATCATCTAAAATAACAAAATCTGTTTCAAACGCCGTAAAATCAACAATTTCCATCGGTAAAACAGCAGATTGAATCAAAAAAAGGTCGGCATACCAAGAGATAAGCTCTTTGACTTTATCCGCACCTTTTTCCCAAGCTCTGAAAACGATAAAATCAGGCTCGCACTCACTGCAAAGCATAGCTTCGTGGCGCCGATTGCGGCAAATCACACCGATAAATTTACCTTTCAAATCGCCGGTTGCTTTCTCATAATCCGATAAGATATGCTCAGATTTAGACAGATCGACAATCAGCCCGTCAAGATTGTATTTTAAGCAATCCTCTTTTGAAAAGCTCAAAACAAGTTTGTTTTGCTGCTTTGCTTTTTGTGCAAATGCGCTCTTAAATTCAGCGCCCAAACTTTCGCTTAAAATAAAACATTCAAAACGCTTGTCTTCAATTAAATTAAAATTTTCTTTAGTGACGGATATGATAAACTTTTGCATAATCTTTGATTGCTTCTTGTCAATTGATAAATTTGTTATAAAATACATATAATCTGTTTTGTAAAAAAAAGAAAGCAAATTTTATGGATACACAGAATTTTAAGTCGACTTTTGAGGCCTTAAACGATTTAAATGAAAGCGTTGAAGCTTTGAAAAGAACGGTTGAAACGCGGAAAAATGCGCTTTTTCAACAAAAAGAATCATACAGACAAAATATGACGCAAAAAAATGATGAAATCAATCATTTGAAAGACACAATCGCCAAAGCTTTTCAAAAAGTGAGTGTATGTACGGCAACAATAGATAAGGTTTTAGAAGACAATGGCTCAGGTAACAATTCAAATTAACGGCCGCGAATACGGTATTGCATGCGGTGACGGTCAGGAAGGAAACATTTTCCGCCTGGCGGCGATGCTCAATGAAAAAGCAGCTCTTTTAACGCGCGGCAACAATCATATCAATGAAAATCAGTTGCTTGTAATGGTCGCTCTGTTGCTCGCGGATGAATTACAGGATGCAAAAAAAGGCGTACCGGCGACACAAAAAATTGAAACGGTTGAAAAAATCGTTGAAAAAGTTGTTGAAGTACCGGTCGAAAAAATCGTCGAAGTCGAAAAAGTTGTTGAAGTACCGGTCGAAAAAATCGTCGAGGTGCCTGTTGAAAAAGTCGTTGAAAAGATTGTCGAAGTTGAAAAACCGTCAACCCAAACCATTGATTTTTCAGCAATAGACGGACAAATTGCCGAAAGCATAAAAAATGCGGCTGAGCAAATAAAAGTACTTGAAAACATCTTAAAATCGTGATATGATACAATCATAAACAGTGAGGCTGTCTGATTCGATTATCCGCTTGAGTTATCCGAGCCAACACTATTTCAAACGGGAGCTGTCTCTGTATAGATCGTGGTCTATATACATGGCACCCACCTTAACAAAGCGGTTCGATATATATGAAAGTATAAACGGTCAGACGGCTTTGGTGTTTGTACTAATTTATTTAAAGTTAAAATTAAAATCTTTTTTTCATTTTAATCTCCTATACGTGGTAAACCAATTACCACGTATTTTTTTTTGCTGCATCACGATTGTCACAATCGGCAACAAAATGTGCTTTTCAGGCGGTTGTAAAAAAGGCAAAATCACTTGCCTTGATAAAAAAATACTTTATAATCAGGTTATCTTTTAACTTGGAGAACTTTTGAATATGTCTGAAAATAAAGATATCAAAGCTGCTGTTGAAACGATCGATCGCGAAGTTGAAGCTTTGGAAATGATGAAAAAAGAATTAAATGATAATTTTACCAAGGTGCTTGATGTTATTGAAAAGTGCAAAGGCCGCTTGATTATTACCGGCATGGGAAAATCCGGACACATCGGCCGAAAAATTGCGGCCACACTTGCCTCCACCGGCACGCCGTCCTTTTTTGTTCACCCGGGCGAGGCCAGCCACGGCGATTTGGGCATGCTTTCCGATGATGATGTCGTTTTAGCGATTTCAAACGGTGGTGAATCAAAAGAATTATCAGATATTTTGATGTACTGTAAACGCTACCATATACCGCTCATTGCAATGACAAAAAATCCTGACAGTACACTTGGCAAAGCGGGTGATTATTTGCTAAAATTGCCCGATGACGGTGAAGCCTGTCCTTTGGGTTTGGCGCCGACATCATCAACAACGGCAACCCTTGTTTTGGGTGATGCCATCGCAATTGCTTTGATGGAGCGCAAAGGCTTTTCTGAAACGGATTATAAACGTCGCCATCCGGGCGGAAAATTGGGTGCAATACTTTGCAAAGTATCCGATTTGATGCACTCGGGCGATGAAATGCCGATTGTCGGTGAAGATGCCATTATGCAAGAAGCTTTGATGGTTATGAGTGAAAAGATGCTTGGTTGCGTCGGTATCGTTGATAAAAAAGGTATCCTTATCGGTATGATCACCGATGGCGATTTACGCCGCTGGATGTCTCCGAAATTGATTGAAGAAAAAGTTTCGACCGTGATGACGAAAAATCCGAAAACAATTCGTCCTGATGTTTTGGCCAGCGAGGCTGTCTATGTGATGAACAATACCGGTCGCGGCATTACAAACCTCTTTGCCGTTGAAGACGGTAAACCGGTCGGTTTGATCCACATTCACGATTGTTTGCGTGCCGGAGTTGTCTAGTTGGTTGACATCAAAGAAATAGACAGTTTTTTTGAAAACACCAAATCATTTAAAAAAGCTGCATATCAAAACGCCGACGGCCCGTTTCATCCGCGCCAAAGGCGTTTGCGGCTTTTAAAACTTTTAATGCCCTCGATTGCGGCTGTTTTGGTATCGCTTGTGCTGATTTTTCCGCATTTGAAAAATAATTCGCCACTGGTCGAATACGATTTAACGGCGCCAAAAGCCGGAGAGCTTGAAAAATTACATGTTGAAAAAACCTCGTTTTCGGTCACGGATTCTGACGGCAAAATCAGCTCTTTTACAGCCGACTTGATGGAAGAAACCGAGCCTTCCTCAAAAATTGTTAAATTAACCAACCCAAAAGGCCAAATCGCACTGGACGATGAGGGCAGATTTGCCGATATAAAGGCAGACATCGGCTATTACAACCAAACCGAAAATATTGTTAAGGCCGAACAAAATCTGGTTGCCGTATACGATAAAGACACAACGATTAAAACAAATATGGCCGAATATGATTTTAAAAAAGCGACCGGTTTCGGGTCTCAAAAAGTTTTTGCATCAGGGGCTTGGGGAAAACTCTGGGCAGACGGATTTTTTTATGATAAAAACGCCGAAACCTTAAGATTAAACGGACATTCTAAAATGGTGCGTGAAGACAGCGTTTTAACTTCAAGTATAAAAACGACGTATTTTAAGACCTTAAATAAAATCGTATCCGAAGGCAATGTCGTCTTAACAAGAGAAGATATCACGATCAATGCCGATAAACTGATTATCTTTTTGAAAAACGCAAAAGACTTTGAGCTTAACAAAATTGAAGCTTTCGGTCACGTTGTTATTACAACCGCAGAGGCTGTCGGAAAAGGCGATTTCGGACGCTATCTTCCCCATCAGAATTTACTTGAATTAGAGCAAAATGTGGTTTTGAAAAAAGGTGAGAGTTTAATCTATGGTGATAAAGTTATTTTTGACATTAAGACATCTGTCGGCAAAATGGTATCAAAATCGAAAGATAACCGCATTACGGGCGTCATACGCTCTTCAACGATAAAGGAAACAAAGCATGAAAAAAAATAATCAGAATGCAACCGTTTTAGAAATTTTCAATATCGGTAAAAAATATAAAAATCGTTCGGTTTTAAAGAATGTATCTCTGCACGTTAAACAGGGCGAGGCTGTCGGACTTTTAGGCCCGAACGGTGCCGGTAAAACGACTTGCTTTTATTGTGTCATCGGACTGATTACACCTGACTACGGTGATGTACATTTGGGCGGTGAAGATATTACCAATATGCCGATGTACCAACGCGCGCGTATGGGCATCGGATATTTACCTCAAGAATCTTCCATATTCAGAACGCTATCCGTTGAAGATAATATTATGGCGATTTTGGAACTGACCGAAAAAGATGAGAGCAAACGCGAAGCAAAGCTTGAAGAATTATTGTCCGAATTTTCGATTGCCCATTTAAGAAAATCTCCTGCCATAGCTTTATCCGGCGGTGAGCGCAGACGACTTGAAATTGCACGTGCCTTGGCTTCAAACCCCGATTTCATTTTGCTTGATGAACCTTTAGCCGGTATTGACCCGATTGCTGTCGGCGAAATCAGATCCCTTGTTTCTCAGCTCAAAAACAGGGGCTTAGGCGTCTTGATTACGGACCACAATGTCAGAGAAACACTTGACATCATCGACAGGGCATACATTCTCCATGGCGGCTCTGTTTTGATGGAAGGCACACCTGACGAAATTGTTAAAAACAAAGAAGTCCGCCAAGTCTATTTGGGCGAAGATTTCTCAATGTAGAACGCCCTTTT
>CACXFX010000091.1 GCA_902767055.1 uncultured Pseudomonadota bacterium | reverse complement strand
CTTATTCGTGCGTCTAAACGCCTTATATCAACAACTCCTCATTAAGGAGTTATGTACAATGGATATGTCTTTCAAACACCGCAACCTTTTTGGTTACACTTTTATAGTGGCATAAAAAAATACGAATGTCAAATAAAAAATGCTCTCTCAGCCATCAATTTTCAAACAGCTTCGAAAGCATTAAAAAAGCCGCCATAGAAGCGGCTTTATTTTTATTTTGCTTTTTTTGCGGGTTTTTTATCTGCCCGTTTGACGGCTGATTTCAAAACATTCTTGACCGCCCCTTTAATCTTAGACGGCACAGAAAGATGTTTTTTAATTTCTTTGGTGATTTTCTCGCCGTCTTGTTTGGTCATGGCATAAAGCGGGATTGAAAAAGCACCGTAATGATAATTTTTAGACATCTTTTGCATCAGTCTTAGGGGATATTTTGCACCTTTTTTAAGCTTAAAACGCAAAATATCACGCCCGCAGCAACAACCTTTGACGTGCACTTCTTCAAGCTTTTCGACATCTGACCATTTAAGCTTTGCATTATGATCAATAATGATGCCCTCATCATCAATCTGAGCCAATTTTTGAGGAACCATATAAACATAAAAGGCCGCCAATGCCGAGGTAAGCGCAACTATTTTTGCAGTTGTTGCAACAACAAGTTGCAAAAAATTATCAGAAGGCAACAAAAGCGCTACAATCAACAACAGCAAACTAAATATAGCCCAATTGCGTAATTTTTTGCGATTATAATAAAATTCTTTCATAGAAATACTCCTTTATTATGACAATGCGTTTATCATAGCACCAAAATTTGAAAAAAACAAACGTAAATTTCAAAATATAACATAATATACTATTCGTACACGCGCCCGCCGGTAATCACTTTAGTTGTGTACAATATAAAGCACATTCCGGGCGAAAAAGCACCGATTTTGATATTTTCATGATATTGATTTTTTCTTGTCCCAGTCTTAAGCCCCATATGAGGCACATCGACCAAATACCCCTCCAAATAAACTCTGTCCCCTTTTTTGAGCATTGACAATGCAGCGTTTATCACCCGATTTGCCGGTATCGGATGATAATTATTTTGCTCATTTTGATTGATATAACGCTGGCAAGCCTGATATTTTTCAAAATTTTTTTGTGCTTGTTTCGGGGTCATCATCGAAGGCATAAAATTGTTGCGATACTTAACATTTTTGCACAAAACACGTCCCAATCGTTCTTCATGTTCAAATTCAAACTTTTGAAAAATACCGTCTTCGGCCATATCACCGATCACCAAAAACAAATCTTGAGGGACAAGCGTGATATAATCACCCTGAAATTGCCCGCGATAAAAATACTGAAACATTGTATCATAATGGTCGACTATGCCGACTCGCCCCTTGACCGCATAAATTGTTTTGGGTTGCAGAGTATATTTCTTTTTATGGCGCTTAAAGACAAACGGAGCCATCTCGACATCTTCAAAATATTCATCACCCGAAATTTGAGGCACCTCAGTTGTTTTAACGCCTAAAAGATACGGATAAACCATACGCTTTAATTCAGTCCCGAAAAAAAAGAACACGATAAACAGCGCACCGATGATGTACCAAAAATGTTGCGTCAAAAAACGTTTCAAGCGTTTATCCTTTCATCATTTTGGTAAGGCGATTAATACGATCCGATGTCGACGGATGTGTCGAAAAAAGTGATGAAAAATCAGCTTTTTGAGCGGATAACGGGTTGATGATAAACATATGTGCAGTTTCATTGTTTGCCATTGCCATACGCTCGGTTTTAGCATGGGCCTCTAATTTTTGCAAAGCCGAAACCAAATATTCGGGATGTCCCGTAATGCGTGCTGAACCGGCATCTGCCTCAAACTCGCGCGTACGCGAAACGGCAAGTCTGACAATACTTGCCGCAATCGGCATCAAAACAGAGGCTAAAAGAAGAGCAATCCCGCCGTTTTGGCGATATTGAGTGCCGCTTCTCCGATAGCGCAGTGAATTGGCAAGCATTGCAATCGCTCCCGCAAATACGGTTGCAACGGAAGATGTTAAAATGTCATAATGCTTGATGTGGCTCAATTCATGGGCTAAAACACCTTCAATTTCCACCTCACCCATCGCATCAAGCAAACCTTTAGTCACCGCAACGGCCGCATGGCTCGGGTTACGCCCTGTTGCAAAGGCATTGGGCACTCTTTCGTCAATGGAATAAACCTTCGGCATCGGCAAATCGGCCTTTGCGCAAAGCTTTTGAACCATATTAAAAAGTGCACCGCTCTTAATTTCTTGCGCGTGATAATGCTTCAAGACCAATTTGTCGCTGAAAAAGTAACTGAAAAAATTCATCGCGAAAGCCAGCCAAAATGCTACCTTCATACCGCTTTGCCCACCGATTAAATCACCGACCCACATAAAAATCAGGACCAAAACAGCCATCAATAAAAAAGTTTTTAAATTACCCATTTTTTACCTTTCAAATAAAGCTAATGTTTTGTTAAAAAGCGAAAGTCTTGAATGCTCATTTTTGACCAATGTATCGGCAACTTTTGTTGCTTCATCGAAATCAAGACGCATATGATGCAAAGTTTTGAGCAAATCGGAACCTTTATCCTCAAAGTGAACACCAGAAAGGACAACATATCCTTTTTTGTACACACTTGAAACGATAGCCGGCGGATTGTCTTTAATATCCGCATAACGAGCCAAAACCGTCATATGATTTTCATCTCCGATGAACTTCGGCCCGCCGTGATAATGCGCATAATGTATTTCATCATCTGCCCATTTTAAGCGCACAGCTGCTGCCGAAGCTTCGTTTTTCATATACGGGCGAATATGAAGCTCATCATGAAGTGTACCGACGGCCGACGCATCAATAAGCCCTAAAAGTTCACTTTCACGAGTGATTGAAAGTTCTTTAACGTCCGTTTCGAATAATACTTTAGTGCAAGCATAATATGCACCTGCACATACGCCAAGATAATTTCCGCCTTCTTTGATATAATCTCTGATTTTATCATTTCCGAGTGTCTGTAATTTTTGTAAAAACGGTGTCGCTGCGCCACCCGGCATCACAAAAAGCATAACATTTTGCTTTAATGCATCTTCTTTAATGATTGAAGCCGAATCGGTAAATTCGACATCAATACCTTTAGGCTTAAAATAATTTTCAAGGCCATAGCAAAGTCCGGTTAAATCACCGACACCATAATCGCGATATATCAAGACTTTTGACATTTTACCTCAATATGATGTTTTTTTTAAAATGCCATCTTTATTGAGCACCTGAAAGTGTCTTTAAGTTTGTAATAATGCTTTCGGCGGTCGATTGCGATTCGGCACTGATACCGGCGGATTGAAGCGCCAAATTCTTCATACAGGTCTTGACCAAATCCGTTGCCGTTTCTTTGACTGATTTTGTAAACAACGTACCGGCCTGATAACGACTGGAAGCTTCCGACGCAAGACATGCCTTCATCTTAGAAGATACCGTATCCGAAGCGGAAGCATTTTGAAGCGAGCCCATCTGTGCACAGCTTGAAAGAAGCACCACTGATGCTAAAATAAAAACTTTTTTCATAAAATAAACCCTCTTTTGATAAATATGTTTAACAAGCCGATTTTACCTTTAAGTGCCATTAAGGGCAATATTTTTTTATCAATTATGCGCTTTAATATTTGGCTTTTAAAAAAATGGCGTCTGCGGCGGGAGTTGAACCCACGACCCCAAGCTTAGGAGGCTTGTGCTCTATCCAACTGAGCTACGCAGACACTTGAATTATCCAATATAATCAAAAATCAAAAATAGCAAGCAAAATTTGAAGTTTTTTAAAAGGTAATGCCAAAATTAAGAAAATTAACTCAAAACGAACTGTTTTTTATCAAATTTATCCGTCAAACCCTCTTGATTTTTTGTTGCAATGCGCTTATGGTATGCCTTAAATGAAAAAAAGGCAAAAACATGGCTCAAAAACCTGAAATCGAAGATTTAAGCGGCGACAAATATAAATACGGTTTTACAACCGATATTGAAGTTGAAAGTGTGCCTAAAGGCTTAAACGAAGATATTATCCGCCTCATTTCAAAAAAGAAAAATGAGCCGGATTGGCTTTTAGAAAAACGTTTAAAAGCATATCGTCACTGGCTTAAAATACTTGAGCCGACTTGGGCAAAGCTCACCTATGAAAAGATAAATTATCAAGATTTGTTTTATTATGCCGCGCCAAAGCAAAAAGTCAAACCCCAAAGCCTTGATGAGGTTGATCCTGAACTTTTGAAAACTTATGACAAACTCGGTATTGACTTAAAAGAACAAGAAGTTTTATCGGGCGTTGTTGCCGTTGATGCCGTATTTGACAGCGTTTCGGTCGCAACGACTTATCGCGCAAAACTCAAAGAACAAGGCATTATTTTCTGCTCGATTTCAGAGGCCGTTCAAAATCATCCCGATTTGGTGCAAAAATATTTGGGCTCTGTCGTACCTTATACCGACAATTTTTTTGCTTGTTTGAATTCCGCTGTTTTTACGGACGGCTCATTTGTATATATCCCCAAAGGCGTCAAATGCCCGATGGAATTGTCGACTTATTTTCGAATCAATGCCCAAAACACAGGTCAATTTGAGCGAACACTCATTGTCGCAGATGAGCAAAGTTATGTTTCTTATCTTGAGGGTTGCACGGCACCTCAACGTGATGAAAATCAGCTCCATGCCGCCATTGTTGAAATTGTGATCTTAAAAGATGCCGAAGTCAAATATTCGACCGTTCAAAACTGGTATCCGGGCGATAAAGACGGCAAAGGCGGGGTTTATAACTTTGTGACCAAACGCGCGGCTTGCAGAGGTGACAATGCCAAAGTGTCATGGACGCAGGTTGAAACAGGATCGGCTGTCACGTGGAAATATCCGTCTTGCATTTTGCAAGGTGACAATTCGTCGGGCGAATTTTATTCGGTTGCCATCACAAACAATTTTCAGCAAGCCGATACCGGTACCAAAATGATCCATATCGGCAAAAACACAACTTCGCGCATCATTTCAAAAGGCATTTCGGCAGGCCATTCAAACCAAACCTATCGCGGGCTTGTCAAAGTGGCCAAAAGCGCCCAAAATGCACGCAATTTTTCAGAGTGCGACAGCTTGCTTATCGGTCAGACTTGCGGTTCGCACACCGTACCTTATATCGAAAACGAAAACAGAACGGCCGTTTTAGAGCATGAAGCTACAACCTCTAAAATCAGTGAAGAACAGCTTTTTTATTGCAATCAAAGAGGCTTAACCGAAGAACAGGCCACCGGTCTGATCGTCAATGGCTTTTGTAAAGAAGTGATGCAAAAACTGCCGATGGAATTTGCCATTGAGGCCTCAAAACTTATTAATATCAGCTTAGAAGGAAGCGTCGGATGATAAACAAACAAAAAGAAACACTCTATGAGCGCGCATTGCGTGTGTGGGGAAAAGACCCGCAAATGCTTCAGGTGATTGAAGAAATGAGCGAGCTCACCAAAGAAATCTTAAAAAACGTTAATCGCAAAAAAGATAATACCGCCGAAATTATTGAAGAAACGGCCGATGTCGAAATTATGTTAGAACAGCTTAAATGTTGTTATCATATCAAAGATGAGGTAGAAGCATACAAAAAAGAAAAACTCAAAAAAATCGAGAAGAGATTAGATGAATGGGAACAGACGCATGACAAATAAAAAACCTCTGCTTGAAATTAAAAATCTCTCGGCAAGTGTTGCCGGCAAAGAAATTATCAAAAATCTCAGCTTGACGATTTTTGAGGGTCAAACGCATGTCATAATGGGACCGAACGGCGCCGGAAAATCAACACTTTCTCACGTCTTGACCGGCAAACCGGGATATGAGGTTACTTCGGGCAGTATCACCTTTAAGGGCAAAAACCTGTTGGATTTGAGCATTGATGAGCGTGCAAACGAAGGGCTGTTTTTGATTATGCAATATCCTGTTGAAATTCCGGGTGTGTCGTTTATGACGTTCTTAAAATATGCCCTCAATGCCAAGCGAAAATATTTGGGGCTTGATGAGTTGAGTGCGCCGGAATTTATAAAACTGGTTCAAACTCAAGCTCAGAAACTTGCTATTGACAAAGAAATGTTGGGGCGCGCCGTCAATGTCGGTTTTTCAGGCGGTGAAAAAAAGCGTATGGAAACGCTTCAGATGGCACTTTTAAAACCCGCTCTTTCGATTTTGGACGAGGCTGATTCGGGGCTCGATATTGATGCCTTAAAAGTCGTATCAAAAGGCATTAATGACTTAGATGACGGCAAACGCGCACTTTTAATCATCACGCACCATCAAGATTTGCTTGAGTATATCAAACCCGATTTTGTGCATGTTTTTGCCGGCGGGCGGATCATCAAAACAGGCGATAAAAATCTGGCTTTAGAGCTTGAGGCTAAAGGCTATACCGATTTTATCAAAGAGGCGCAATGTTAAAATATTTAGACAATATCGCATTAATCGGCGAAGATATCCCTGCCCTTGCCGCTTTGAGGCAAAAGGGCAAGGTGGCCTTTACCGGTTTGCCTGATAAAAAAACGGAAGCTTATAAATATACACCTGTTTCCTCTTGCCTTAAAGAAGAGATGTTTTCAAAACCGGCTCATTGCCACACGCACCAAGACGGGCATTGTGACTGTGAGCAAAAACATTTGCCGTTTGATGCTTATGAAATTTTATTTTGTAACGGCACTTTGCACGAACACTTTCATTTTTGCGACGGTCTTGAAGTGTCAAGCCTTTTAGACGCCGTCACCGACCATGAAATCGGAAAATATATCAATAAATTTGAGCTTGAAAAGTTTCCGTTTGCGGCGTTAAACACGGCTTTTTTAGAACAAGGCATTTTTTTGCGTGTTTTCAAAGATATCAAAAAACCGATTGGGTTGATTTATCACACGAAACAAAACGGATTTGAAAACATACATAATATTGTTGTGCTTGAAAAAAACGTTAATGCAGAAATTATTGAGGTTTTTGAAGGTAAAAACAGCATTTCGTTGACCAACGTTGTTAATGAATTTTTTGTTTTGCAAAACGCAACTTTGACCCATTATAAATGGCAAAATTCATCACCTCAAGCGGTTCATATTACCCTAAACCGCGTCGATATAAAAGCCGATGGAAAATATCAAAGCTATACGTTGCAAACAGGCTCAAAGCTCGCACGAGATGAAACACAGGCTTGTTTGAAAGAACAAAATGCCTCGGCTGTTGTCAATGCGGCTTACCGTTTAAGCGCTGACGGACTTGTTGATACCACAACGGATATTGAGCATTTAAGCCCTTCAACTGCTTCAAATCAGATTGTGCGCGGTGTCGTTGACGGGCAAGCACATGGCGTTTTTCAGGGAAAAATCCATATTGCACCGAACACGTTTGACGTTTCGGGTCATCAGTCGCATAAAGCCTTGCTTTTATCAGATGATGCCAAAATTGATGTTAAACCGGAACTTGAAATTTTTGCCGACGACGTTCAGTGTTCACACGGCGCAACATCAGGTGATTTAAATGCCAATGAACTTTTTTATCTTCAATCACGCGGTATTGATGAGCAAACTGCGCGCACAGTTTTGACATCCGCCTTTTTGAAAACGGCGTTTGAGGATATACCAAATTCGGACATCAAAATATTTTTTGAAGAGCTTTTAATGGGCTAAAACAATAGGCATTACCGATACGTAATCGATACACGGTTTTTATCGCCCGCAACAAAGTTTGCCTCTTCTATGGTATAAATCCGACGTTTATCATAATCGCCTTTTAATAAAGCATTGATGTCTTGATACGTTTTACCGCCGAATTTAAGCATATATTGGCCATCACTTTGGATAAACACATCACAGCTTGAACCTTGGCAAATACCTTTGGCTTCTAAAACGTCGCGCTTGCATTCTGATAAAGATTTATTGCAAGCGTATGCGGTTTTATCTTCTGACTCATTTCCTTGACGCATATTATCAGCTGACAAATAATATGTTCCGTCCAAGATGTACACCCCGCCCTGCTTTTCATAAGAAATGAGCTTATCTTTCAACTCGTCGTCGTTTTGAAGCGATTGACAATTTGTATTTGACGCTTCGCAATAAATTGTCATGATATTTGCCATATTGACGTCCTTAAGCATATCTTTTTCAAAATAACCATTTCCGTCAACGATAATATCTTTTAAGGCTGCACTTGAAAATACATGTGTATTGCTCCACATCAATTTTGAATCATCATGTTTTTGTAAAGTTTCGGGAATAACAAAAGTTTCGATACTTGTATTATGAAAGGCTGCATGACCGATTTGTTCCAAATTTGATGGTAGATTAGCGTTTGTTAAACTAAAATCATGTTGAAAGGCTGCCGCTTCAATTTGAGTGACACTGTCAGGGATAGAAACACTTTCAATTGAAGAAACATTATAAAAAGCGCCTTGAGCTATATTGGTAATTCCATCTTCAATAATAACATCCGTAATGCTTCTGTCCAAGTCACGCCATGGTGCATTTGTTTGATACCTTTCAAGTGTTGTATTATAATCATACGGATTGCTATCATACGTTACTGTTGTTCCACCATATCCTGCAATAATTGTCCCCTTAGGGTATCTGTCTGCAAATCTCATCTCTCCCTGACCTGAAATTGTCAGCGTGCCTTTGATGCTTTCATCTGGATTAACAGTTTCGGTATAGCGTGCGACACAAGTTTGCCCGCAACTAAAACACGTTCCTTGAGCTGTTTCGGATGGACTGCATGGGTTATAAGTTGATGCAAAAGCATTAAAAGGCAAGGTTGCCACACTTAAAAGAAGACCCAATTTTTTCATATATTTTCTCCATTAAATAAAAAAATTTCCGTTTAATTAACCAAAACGGAAGAGGAGCTAAGTAACTGTTGAAGCACAGATTCCATCATTCGCCGTTTTAAAACGCTTATCTTTGGAACTCCTCTTTTATAAGGAGTGCAGCTTCAATGTGTTACTTAAACACCGCAACCATTTGGTTACATTTTTATAGTGGCATAAAAAAATCTGAAAGTCAAACAAAAAATTAAAATCTTATCTTTTGCG
>CACXFX010000090.1 GCA_902767055.1 uncultured Pseudomonadota bacterium | reverse complement strand
TTAACCGATCATTCTTAAAAATTCATCTTCACTTAAAATTTGAATACCGAGCTCTTTTGCTTTTTTAGCTTTAGAACCGGCATCTTTTCCTTCAACAACAAAATCGGTATGCGAAGAAACGGATCCGGCCACTTTTGCCCCGAGCGAATTTGCTTTTGCTTTTGCTTCCGCCCGTGTTAAACTCTCCAAAGTTCCGGTAAATACAATCGTTTTTCCCGCAATCGGTGAATTGTAATTTGTTTGATCTTCAAATTTTTCTATTGCGACATAAAGCCTTAATTTTTCGATAATATCAATATTATGCGGCTCTTTAAAAAATTCGATAATATCATCGGCCATTGCCTGACCTATACCGTCGATTGTCAACAATTTTGAAATATCACCCATTTTCATTGCTTGATAAAAATTATCAAAATCACCATAATTTTTAGCAATTAACAAAGCCGTTGCCGCACCGATTTGCCGAATACCCAAAGCATAAATAAAACGCGGCAGCGAAATTTTTCTTTTATCTTTAATTGACTTAAAAAGATTTTGTGCCGATTTTATCCCCCACCCCGGTCGCTGTTCAATATGTAAACCTTGCGTATTGAAAAACAAATCATCGCCGTTATTACGTTCTTCTAAGGTAAAAATATCATCCGGATGTTTTAATATTCCGTCCTGATAAAAATCTTCAATAATTTTATCACCCAAACCCTCAATATCAAAAGCCTCGCGTGATACAAAATGTTTCAAGCTTTCAATTGCCTGCGCCGGACAGGATAAACCACCGCTACACCGCCGCACAGCCTCCCCTTCTTGCCGAACGGCATGCGCACCGCATTCGGGACAAACAAGGGGAAATTCAAATTCAACAACATTTTGGCCACGTTTTTCTTTTAACACACTTAAAATTTGCGGAATAACATCCCCTGCCCGTTGAACAACAACATAATCACCAATTCTGATATCTTTGCGTTTAATTTCATCTTCATTATGTAATGTGGCATGTGATACCATAACTCCGCCGACATTAACCGGCTCTAAATCGGCAACCGGCGTCAAAGCGCCCGTACGGCCGACTTGAACACGTATATTTTCAACACGAGTAATAGCTTTTTCAGCCTCAAACTTATGCGCAACAGCCCATCGCGGCACACGTGTTAAAAAACCCAATCTTGCCTGTAAATCCAATTTATTTACTTTATAAACAACCCCGTCAATATCATAAGGTAAACCGGATCTTATTTTTTCCAAATTTTCAAAATAATCCATAATTTCTGATGTATGAAAGCAAAGTTTATTATACTCGTTGACCGGAAAACCCCATATTTTTGCTTTTTTTAAAAATTCACTTTGGCTTTTCCAACAAATTTCAGACACATCACCCCAAGTATACACCAACAAACTTAAATTTCTTTGTTTAGTTATATTTGCATCAAGTTGCCTTAAAGATCCTGCCGCCGCATTTCTCGGATTTGCAAAAATTTTTTTACCTTCTGCTTTATTTTTTTCATTTAAGGCAAAAAAATCAGCCTTAGACATATAAACTTCCCCTCTCATTTCTATTATATCAGGAAATTCATAATTTAAAACAACTTGAGGTAAACATTTGATTGTTTTTATATTTTCGGTAATATCCTCACCGGACTTACCGTCACCTCGTGTCACGGCATATATAAGATGCCCGTGTTCATAGCGTGCACTGAAAGATAAACCGTCCATTTTCGGCTCAACCATAAATTCAATATCATCGGTTGTATTTAAAAACCTTTTAATTGAATTAATATAATCTTCTAATTCACTTTTTGAAAAAATATCAGCAAGCGACAACATCGGCACTCTGTGTTCAATTTTTTTAAAATCAGATTGTATTGGTGCCCCTACTCTTTTCGATGGACTATCGTTTCTGATAAGTTCCGGAAAACGCTTTTCCAACAACTCATTTCTAAGTTTTAATGCATCATACTGACTATCTGTTAAATAAGGTTCATCGTCTTGGTAATAAGCAACATCGGCTTTAGCCATTTCTTTTGCAATATATTCAAGTTCCAAAGCGGCCTCTCGTGCCGATATTTTCGAAACATCTTTCATTTTCAACCTCAAACGATAAAAAATATAAAAAAACAACCTTTCGTTTTCTTTATATTATAAAAAAAGACAAAAGGCTGTAATTATTTTTAAAAAATCACAAAATTTTAATTTTCAACATCACCGTCAGCATCAACAGTGTCAGTACTGCTTTCAGGTGCACCGGCCATGATATCAGGTAAAATTCCGATAGCTTTTTTGCGTTTTAATTTATTAACAAATTTAATTGAACGCTGCGCATCCCATTTTTTCTTACCTTCTTCATGTTGAAAGATTTGTTTATAAACCTCAATTGCCTGATCAAATTCAGATAATTTTGTTAAACATGAAGCCAAACCGTCATAAAGTTTGTGATGATATCTGCCACCGACAAAAGTTTGAGCTTTTTTATAACATTTTAATGCATCTTTAAACTTAAAGAGTTTTTGATAAACAAAACCGATTGAAATCCAAGCTTGGATTTCAGAACTGTTGATATTTAAAATTCTCGTAAAGCATTTTAATGCGGAATCATTATCACCCATTAATTGATAAGTCACACCGATACCGTTCCAAGCTTTAACATTTCCTTTATCGGCAGCTAAAACTTTTTTGAAAAATGAAATAGATCTGTCATATTGCTTTAATTTTTGTAAAGTCACGGCAATACTGAGTAACGTTTGAGGATGCTTCGGATCAATTTTCATAGCTTGTTCCAAAACATCAAGAGCTTCCTTAAACATAAAAAGATGTTGTAAAGCAATCGCTTTACCGTTCAAAGCCTCTAAAGATGTCGGATCTGTCTTATAAGCCGTATCAAAACATTCCATCGCATCTTTATAAAGGCCGCGCATTGAAAGCGTCACACCTTTATTATTTAAAACTTCGACTGATTTCGGATTGATTTGAAGCGCTTTATCAAAACATTCGACAGCTTCTGTATATTTACTCATTTTTTGAAAAGCAAATCCTTTAGAATTAATTGCTTTCCAAGAATCAGGTTGTTCTTTAATAGCAATATCAAATTGCTCAATTGCTTCATGATAAAGACCGGCATCTAAAAGTTCCTGTCCTCTTTTATAAGCATTGTTTTCGTTAACATTAACCATTTTTATCTGTTTTCCTTTTAATATTGGTTCCAAAATAATTAGAATCGAATAATAATCAATAATCGCATTAATGTCAATCTATTTTATCTAAAAATTTTAGGCTAAAAAATAGTGAAAAACCATCCGGCTGACGCCAGTGGTCTAAAGTATTTGATGTTATCAACACACCACCGCCCAACTATTTAAATTTTTAAATAAAGTTGTTGTTATTGTATATAAAATGTTAAATTGTTGATTATT
>CACXFX010000089.1 GCA_902767055.1 uncultured Pseudomonadota bacterium | reverse complement strand
TTTATTCTATCTCATTTTCAATCAGTCTGTCAAGACTTTTTATTTCATTTTTATCATAACCTTGCTGTTGAGAATCTTTTTCTTGAGGTGAAATTTTTTCAACTTGAGGTTCTGCCAGTTTTTCAAACAATTCTTTTGAATCTTTTTTGTCTTTTGATTTTTTGACTTTAGACTTCTCTTTTAAGGTTTCAAGCGTTTCTTCAGGGATTAAATTTTTAATCGGCTCAGAAAAATCACCCGCAATTTCAAAGTACTTACTGTCTGCGAAAAACGGTGCTTTTGTTTCTTCTGGCAATAATGTTGAGAGCAAAATATGAAACAAAACAACAAGCAAAAATGCCCTTAATGCCCCAAAAATCAAACCCAATCCTCTATCTAAGCCTGAAAGCTTGCTTTTACGCAGTTTTTTAAGCATTTTAAATGTGGCTAAAAACCATAATATATAAAATACCACAAGCAAAATCAGTGCGGCAACAAATGCTGCCGTCATTGAACTTGCAACATAATTTTTGACAAGCGGTGTCAGATAGGGCAATAAATAAAAAATAAAGATAGATACCAAAATCCATCCGATAATTGAAAGGACTTCTTTAACAAGCCCGCGAGCAAGTGATATAACCATTGAAAGAATGGTAAAAATAATTAAAACAACATCTAAATTATTCAGCTGATGCATTTTTTAAACCTCTTAATTAAACCAATTGATTAAACGATGAACATTGCCGATTTCATAACATGAAATATCGACTGATTTTGTTTCTTTTTTAAAGCTTGTCGGTACAATTGCATTCGTAAACCCGAGTTTTGCGGCTTCTTTTAAGCGAAGTGAAGGCTGCGATACGGCACGGATTTCACCCGATAAACCGATTTCACCGAAAATAACCATATCCGACGGCAAAGGCTTGTTCGACAGTGAAGATATAACCGCCATTGCAACTGCCAAATCAGCCGCCGGCTCTGATATTTTAAGCCCGCCCGCGATATTCAAATAAACATCTTGACCGCTGAAATTATAACCGCAACGTGCTTCCAAAACAGCCAAAATCATTGACAGCCTGTTTGAATCCCAACCGACAACGGCACGCTTTGGCGCGGCATAACCGCTTTGGCTGACAAGTGCCTGTATTTCAACAAGTACGGGCCGCGATCCCTCAATACCCGCAAATACGCAAGAACCGGATACGTTACCCTGTCTTTCAGCCAAAAAGAGTGCTGACGGATTTTCAACCTCGACCAAACCTTTATCCTGCATTTCAAAAACACCGATTTCATCAGTTGCGCCATAACGATTTTTTACCGCTCTTAAAATTCTGAAATGGTGACCTCGTTCACCCTCAAAATAAAGCACTGTGTCAACCATATGTTCCAAAATTCGAGGCCCGGCAATCGCACCTTGCTTGGTGACATGCCCTACTAAAAACAAGATAAACCCTTTTTTCTTGGCAAGTTTAATTAATTCGTAAGCACAGGCTCTGACCTGCGAAACGCTTCCCGGTGTCGATTCGACATCTTCCAAATACATTGTTTGGATTGAATCGATAATAACAAGCGTCGGATTTGCTTTTTCAAGCGTTGTCACAATATCTTTAACCTCGGTTGTCGAAGCCAATTTAACAGGGCTTTGAGCAACACCTAAACGCTCGGCACGAATTCTGACCTGATCAAGCGCTTCTTCGCCCGAAATATAATAACAATTCAAATCCGGATTTTTCAGCGCCACACCCGAGGCAATCTGCAACAACAGTGTCGATTTACCGATTCCCGGATCACCGCCGACTAAAATCGCCGATCCAGGCACCAATCCGCCACCCGAAACGCGGTCAATTTCTTTAATCCCTGTTTTAAGGCGTTGATAACTTTCAGCACCGCCGCTTAAAGATACAAACTCAAGAATATTACCTTTTTTCTTTGGATTCAAAACCGAAAATCCGGCCGGTTCAAGCTTTTCTTCTTCCAAAGTATTCCACTGACCGCAAGAATCGCATTTTCCCTGCCACTTAGGATAAGTTGCCCCACATTCACGACAAACAAATTGTATACTCGGCTTTTTACTCATTTTACACCTCGACTTTAATCGGTCCTTGGGCGCACCCGTTAATAAATTGAACGACATACGGATTCTCTGTTTTTTCCATTTCTTTGACCGTACCTTGCCAAATGATTTTACCTTGATAGAGCATCGCAACTTTGTCCGCAATTTTTTTAACTGATGCCATATCATGTGTAATTGTGAGCGTTGTCGCTCCCAATCCTTTTGCCGATTCGATAATCAAATCGTTAATCACATCGGCCATAATCGGATCAAGCCCCGTTGTCGGTTCATCAAAAAAGATAATTTCAGGATTGGTGATGATGGCACGCGCTAAACCGACACGCTTTTGCATACCGCCGGAAAGCTCGGACGGATAGAGATCTGCAACGTCAGGCGCCAAACCGACTTGTCTTAAAACACGTACAGCCTCTACTTTTGCCAAATTACGCGGTGTTTTTTTATTTTCAAGAAGTGAAAAAGCCACGTTTTCCCAAACACTTAAGCTGTCGAACAATGCCCCGCCCTGAAAAAGCATTCCCATCTTAGCATGCAGATTTTTCTGATTGATTTCTGAGGTATTTATTGTTTCTTTACCGTCAATTTTAATGGACCCGAAATCAGGCGTCAACAAACCTTGAATACATTTAATTAATACTGATTTTCCGGTACCTGAGCCACCAATAACCACTAAAGATTGCCCTTTTTCAATATCCAAATCAACGCCATCCAAAACTTTTTTGCGCCCGAAGCTTTTTTCCAAATTCCGAATGGATATTTTCACATCTGACATCTGACTTTCTCCTTATTTTGCAAAGAAAATTTCGGTAATGATATAGTTGAAAATCAAAATCAAAATTGAAGCCGAAACAACAGCATTGGTCGTGGCCTGTCCGACACCCTGCGCACCACCTTTGGATTGATAACCGTTATAACAGCCCATCAATGCAATAATAAAACCAAAAACAGCAGCCTTTGTCAGGCCTGAGATAATACCGATTGCTTCAAGATGCTCAATCGTTGAATTGATATAATTGGCCGGATTAAATCCGAGCTTATAAACACCGACGACATACCCGCCAAAAACACCGATGATGTCCCCAAACAAAACCAAAATCGGCAAAACAAAAAGCCCGGCCCAAAGACGAGGCGCAAAAAGGTATTTAAAGGGATTTGTGGACAATGTAACAAGCGCATCCAATTGTTCGGTCACTTTCATTGTACCAATCTCAGCAGCCATAGCCGCACCAATCCGCCCGGCAACCATCAAGGCCGATAACACAGGGGCCAACTCACGTGTTACCGAAATTAAAACAACATTGGCTACGGCACTTTCCGCACCATACTTTGAAAATCCGGAATATGTTTGTAAAGCAATCACCATACCTGCAAAAATCGTTGTTAAACCCACAACCGGAACGGAATAAAAGCCTATTTCAAGCACTTGTTTGATAAAATTTTTGATATAAAACGGTGCCGTTAAAGCATGATAGGTCGACTTAACAATAAAAAATGCCAATTTTCCGAGCGAAATGACAAACAAAACCAATGGTTTTCCAAGCGTTCGCAAAAAATTTTCAATTTGTTTTGATACCATTTTATTGCCTCTTTGCCTCCGATACTTTTTTATACTTTAAGCTCTTTATAATCATTGTTCAAGCACAGCTTTTAATTTGACCACAACCTTATCGGGCGCGGAAGCCTCCAAAAGGTTGAGCAAAATAGTTTCGACTTTGACATTTTCATATTCAAAAAAACGACATTTAGGCATACGTTCAATATCCTTTTGAGAAGCTGCCTGCACAACAAGTTTTATTATTGTGTCGGGTTTAAACGGCTTTTTAATCAACCCTATTGCTCTGACCTCCAAAAGTCCTTCAATCACTTTCGGAGGAGATGCAAAAAGCTCTCCGTTTTCAATTTTTATATCCGTTCTGTCATCAGATACAAGTACTGCGTTTTTATTTTCAATCAATCTCAAAGCCAAATCGGATTTTCCGCTTCCCGCCGGACCGACAATTAAAATACCGTTTCCATTGATATCGACTGTTGTGGCGTGGATATTTTTCATGATACGTACTTCTAAAACAACGAAAGGTTTTTCAACCTCACAGCTTTATTTTCTGAAATTGTTTCGATTTGAAACAGCCGCCCACCATCGTTTAAAACATCGATTTTAATCTTAAAAATATCACGAGGCAGGTAAAGCCCCATTTTTTCAGGCCATTCAATCAGTGTAACGCCTGAAAACAGAGCTTCTTCAATATTGAGCTCCCATATTTCTTCTTCGGATTTTAAGCGATACAGATCGTAGTGATAAATATCAAAATCATCGGTTTCATAAGTTTGGAGAAGCGTAAAAGTCGGACTCGGAACTTCTTTTGCATCGGTCAACTTTTGAATAAACGCACGCGCAAAAGCAGATTTTCCTGCGCCCAATGTCCCGAAAAGCGCAAACGTATCCCCTTTGTGTGCAATATCAGCCAAACTTTGAGCAAATCTTTGTGTTGCTTCCAAATTATTACATTTTTTTTCGAAAAGGTATGACATTTCTAGTGCCCGAAAAGACCGATTTTAGGCTTTTTCTTTCGAATAACTTTGACATTTTTCTGCCGCGCTTGAATTTTTTTCCAATCCCAAGGCTTGTAAAACTGTCCTTGCCAAAGCCCGCGTTTATTTTGCTGAGCTTGCATTTCATAGGGCAAATAAGCACCGGTATATTTTGTATAAGCCACAGCCCATCCGGCATTGACAAGCGCTGCACCTAAGTCATAAGCACCGAGGGCACATGTTCCGACCATATTTCCTCTGGTATCCTGCTGAATAATATGACATTCGAGCTCATAATCTTTAATCCAATTTTTAAGCCATGATGCCGATTGCCTGCCGCAGTTATAAGAACGACCTTGAGCATCTGCACATGTCTGGCTGATTTCCGGTGCGGCGATACCGAAAAGTTTAAAGTAGCGCCCGCGAATTTCAAGCATATCACCGGTCAAAACTCTGGCCGTTGCATAAATCGCCGGAAAATCATTCGGATTAAAAGGACGCTGCTGAACCTGTTGACGCTCAGGCACAATAGCTGCAACAACCTGTTCCAAGAGACCCTTTTTAGGCTCATCCTCAGGCACTTCGTTTTCAAGCGTTTTTTCAGCCTCAACGCGATAATCGTCAAACAATTCCGGACTGGCATTTTGAGTACCGATTGAAACAACTTCGACAGCTTCTTTCTGCGAGGTTTGCGTATCCTCAACAGGAATTTCCTCCTGCGGCGTTGGCATATTAGTCGTTTGAGCAGGCGTCGTATCACGCCCGATAAAACGAGAAATGGCATCTGACACCCCCCCAATACCATTATTGAACATACCAAGCGTATACATCATAAATAATGCGACACCTGACATAATCAAAAATGAAGGCATACACCCAAGGCCTCTGATTAACATTCTTGCAAAGACATAAAGCACAATCAAAATAATCAACAGCCCGACAAAACTCATCGCCTGAACAAAAAGGCTGGAGCTGTGCGTTCCCGAAGTACCGCCGTATATCAAGACAAGCAATCCCGAAAGCAATAAAATTTTTTTAATCCAAAACATTTTGTGCCTCTGTCAAAATCAATTTCGAGCCTATTAGAACACATAAATTTTAATAATGCAAATATTTTTTTTCAGATTTCATTTTGCTTTAAAATTTCTGTTAAAACCGCGGCAGAAGAGCAAAGTTTTTTCGTTTCCTCTTCATTTAACTTAATCGGCACCAATGTTTCAACACCTGATTTACCGACGATTGCAGGCATACTCAAAGATAAACCGTCAATGCCATACTGGCCGTGCATCATTGAAGAAACGGATAAAATTGATTTTTCATCACGAACGATGGCTTCACAAATACGTTTAACCGCCATTGCAATACCGAAATATGTTGCTTTTTTCTTTGTAATGATTTCGTATGCGCTGTTTTTCACATCTCGAGCAATTCTTTGCATCGCTTCTTCATGATGAAAATGCCCGCGCATTTCGCAAAATCGATTAAGCTCAATTCCTGAGACATTGGCCGATGACCATGCCGCAATTTCAGAATCACCGTGTTCGCCGATAATAAAAGCGTGTACACTTCTCGGATCGACATTTAAGTGTTCCCCAAGTTCGTGTTTAAGACGTGCCGTATCAAGAACGGTTCCCGAACCTAAAACTCTGTTTTCTTCCAATCCGGACAATTTCAAGGCAACTGTTGTCAAAATATCAACCGGATTTGCCACAACGAGCAAAATACCGCGAAAATCTCTTTTTTTGATTTCAGGTAAAATTGATTTGAAAATAGCAATATTTTTTTTGACTAAATCGAGTCTTGTTTCACCTTCTTTTTGATTTGCACCGGCGGTCAACACAACAATTGCGGCATCCTTAACATCATCATAGTCACCGGCATAAATTTTAACAGGTTTTGCAAACGGTACACCATGACTGATATCCATTGCCTCACCTTGTGCTTTATCACGATTGGCATCAATCAATGCCATTTCGGAAAACAGTCCCGACTGCATCAGGCTGAAAGCCGTTGCAGCGCCGACAAATCCGCACCCGATAATGACAACTTTACGAGCATTAAAATTTTCCAAACAATCTTTTTGCATATTTATTCTCCATTATTTTAATTTTTCTTTGATGTAATATATTTATTTAAAAAAGAAAAGAGATATTTTAATTTTGAACAATAATATATACATTCTTGACATTTTTTTATCTTTTTTTTATAGTCCCGCTTATTAAGGAAGACAAAATGCCTGTATTAAATAAAATTTATGATAAGATGCTCAAAATTTCCGAAAGCAAGGGTGCAATGTCGGCACTTTTTATTGTTGCTTTTGCGGAAAGCTCGTTTTTTCCGATTCCGCCGGATATTATGCTGATTCCGATGATTTTGGCCGCACCTTCAAAAGCTTGGAAGATTGCATCTTTAGCAACATTTGCTTCCGTTTTAGGCGGTTATTTCGGTTACGCAATCGGCGTATTTTTCTTTGAACTCATTGCAGAGCCGCTTTTGACATTTTACGGATATCTTGAAAAATTTCAGACATTTGAAAATTATTATCATGAATACGGCGCATGGATTGTTTTTGGCGCAGGTTTAACCCCGTTTCCGTATAAAATTATTACAATTGCAAGCGGCGCCGTTCATTTGGATTTAGTTGTTTTCACCGTTGCTTCTGTTTTGGCACGCGGCGGAAGGTTTTTTATTGTGGCGTGGCTCTTAAAACGCTTCGGTGCACCGATGAAAATTTTTATTGAAAAAAATCTCGGTTGGCTTTCCGTTTTATTTTTAGCCTTACTTATCGGCGGTTTTGCCGTTTTGAAATATTTATAAAAAATTTCATTTTTTTGTTTGACAATCACCCGGTTTCGTGTCATTATAAAAGCGTAACCAAAATGGTTGCGGTGTTTAGAAAACACCAATAGTTGCATTGCTCCTTTAAGGGGAGCGGACGATATAAGCGTTATAATTGACGACGAATAAGTTCATCTGTGCAACTACAGTTTTCTAGCTCCTCCGTTTTAGGTTATATAAAACGGAATTTTTGTTTTTAAAGTATGAAAAAAAT
>CACXFX010000088.1 GCA_902767055.1 uncultured Pseudomonadota bacterium | reverse complement strand
TTCGTTTTTGCAAAAAGTCCAGTCCTAAATGTTCTTTTTGCATATATAAAAGTTGTGTTGATATATCCGATAAAGACATAAAGCGCAAATTAAAGGAAGTGAGCATATTGCTCTTTACTGCCTCAAATTCCGTTTCGGTAATGCCGAAATCGGCGATTTTTTGCCACTCTTGGAGCAGAATTGAAAGCATTTTTTGATAATTTTCCTTGGATGTGGCAAAAGAGCCTTGTATCGAAGGAGCGTATTTTAAGGTGTCAAGATAAGTGTATGCGCCGTAAGTCAAGCCCTCTTTTTCACGCGCAATTTTGTTGAGCCTCGAGTTTAAGCCCGAGCCGCCGAAAGCTTCGTTTGCAATGTAAAGTGCGTAAAAGTCATCGTTTAAACGCAAAGTTCCGGGCGCGACAAAACGTGCCAAGACCTGAGGCATATTGCGGCTGATGTTTTCTTTATCAAAGCTATAAGATACCGTGGCGGGAGGCAAAGGAGGAATATCAGATTTTTCGGGTAAATTTTCAAACAAATCATTTAACAGATTTTGTGCCTCATCTTGGCTTAAATCGCCGACGATTGAGATGATTAAATTGTCTTTTGTTAAGTGCTTTTTTAGGTAGGCAATTAAATCATTACGGGTAATGTTTTGAAGGCTTTTTTCATCGCCTAAGCTGCTGCGGCCCAAGGGATGAGAAGAAAAAAACTTTTTTTTGAATGTTTTGGCCAGAATTTTTTCGGGCCTTTCATTTTGCATCTTAATGGCCGTTAATTGTTGTGTGCGCTTAATATCAATATGGTTTTGGTCAAAATGCGGTGCATCGAGGGCTGCTTTTAACAGCTCAAAAGCAAGCAAAGCATTATCCTTCGGGGTTGTCATCGAAACAAAAAGTGCATCATAGGATGTGTCAAAATCAATTTCGATGGCGTTTTCTTCCATCAAGTCGGCAAAATCTTGTTTTGGAAATTTTCCGGCGCCTTCGCTTAAAAGAGAGGCAAAAAGGGTTGATATACCTTCTTTTTGTTCTTCATTAAAAGCGTAGCCCGCATTTTCAAAACAAAAATCGAGGGCAATAATCGGGGCACTTTTTTGCTCAAAATACCATGCTTTGAGGCCATCTTTTAAAGTGATTTCTTTAATGTTTGTTTCAAAAGTTTTATCTTTTAAGACGGAATTATTGACGATTTTTTGAGCATCAAATGAGGTGTTTTTCTTAAAAAATAAAAGGCAAGCAGAAACCGCCAACCCGATAAAAAAGAGATTTAAGAAGATTAAAATGATTTTTTTTCGCATTGTTAATCCTTTTGTTTAGGGGAGGAAACGCTCATCACGCGTTTGGATTTTTTAAGCATTTGAAGGGCTGCTTTTTTGACATCTTCAAAAGTGACATCTTCAATGTTTTTTTTGTGATTTTCAATTTCTTCAAGCGAAAAGCCCAATCCTGCCATTTGTCCTAAAAAATAAGCCGTATCTTCGGGATCATCTTTGACATAAACAAATGAAGAAAGCATCTTTTTCTTTTCTTTTTCAACATCATCTTTAGTTAAATCTCGAACGGATTGTTCTAAGATATTTGCCAAAATGGCAAAATTGTCGAAAACACCGGCTTTTTCAAAAGGCATGGCCGCCGCGGTGAATGTTGCGACACCTCTTGAGTAAATATAAATGTTTGAAGATGCGGCAATCACTTTGTTTGTTTCGACAAGGTGCCTTTTAAGATAAGAGTTTTTGCTTTCACCGAAATAATTTGAAAATATCAAAAGAGCATAGGCTTTTTTAATGTGCGATAAAATAGAAGGGACGGTAAAATAAGAAGTGATATTTGTTGTTTTGACATCATCCAATTCTTTGGCAATCAAATAATTGCCGCCTCCGACAATCGCCTCAAAATCTTTATCGGGTCTTTTTTTAATGTCGCTCTTTTTGGTGATATGCCCGAAATATTTTTGTGCAAACTTAAAGCCGAGTGAAGGCGTAATATCGCCCGTGATGACAAGCACGGCATTGTCCGGCGCATAATAACGGCGATAAAAATCGAGTGCATCATCTTTTGTTAAAGAATTGATATCAGATTCAAATCCCGCAACAGGGGGTGCATAAGGTGTATTTTGCCACAAAATCTGATTAACTTCTTCGGCAAAAAGCGATTTCGGGTTGTTGTCAATACGCTGCCGACGCTCTTCAAGTACGATTTTTTGTTCGCCTAAAAAAGCTTCATCGCTGATATCAAGGTTCGTCATCCGGTCGGCTTCTAAGGCCAGAACCGCTTCTAAGCGTGAAATATCCGTCGTTTCGTGATAAACGGTAAAATCGGTATTGGTAAAGGCGTTAAACTCCACGCCGTTTTGGTGCATTATTTCGTTAAATTTTGAAGCCGGAACGGTTTTTGTACCGCGAAACATCAAATGTTCCAACAAATGTGCAAGGCCGCTTTTGCCGGTTGTTTCATCCATCGAGCCGACTTTGTACCATAACATTACTTTTGCAATCGGAGCTTTATGATTTTCACTGACAATGACGCGAAGCCCGTTATCAAGACGTGTTTCTTCGGCATCAAAAATGCTTGCCTTTGCACAAAAAGCAAAGAGCAAAATAAAAAGAAAATATTTTAAGACGTTCATTTAAATATGAGCTTTATGTTACGGCAGTTCATCAAAATCAGGCGGCAAAACGAGCGGAGCGCGTGTTTCGATTTTTGTTTCATCGGGGGTTGATTTATTCAAACCGAACCATTTTTTCATCGTCGTACATCCGCTTAAAATAAAGCAAAGAGCCATCAGTGTTAAAATTGTTTTTTTCATTTGTTGATATCCTTTAACGAAAGTTTTTTCTTAAAAAATAGTGCATGACAAACAATCAGGCAAGCCCCGAGGCAAATAAAAGTATCCGCCACGTTAAATGCCGGCCAATGATAAGCGCCGATATGAAAGTCTAAAAAATCATACACGGCACCTAAGCGTAATCTGTCGGTGACATTGCCCATTGCGCCGCCGATAATCATTGCAAGGCAAAGACGCACAAAAGCCGAGGTTTCGTCTTTCATCCAAAGAAAGAGGAAAATGACAACGCCCAAGGCAAATAAAATCAAGATTACTCTGCCCCACAGGCCGCCGTCATCAAACATTGAAAAGCTGACGCCTTTATTGAAAGCCGCGACAATATTAAAAAAGTCGGTTACCTTAAAAGGTGCGCCGTTTGAAGTGACAAATCTGAAGATAAAATATTTTGATAACTGATCAGCGATAAAAACCGTTAATGCCACAAAAAAACCGAGTATCACAATTTGCTCCCTGTTTGTTTATCAACTAAAAGTATTATAAGCTTTTTTACACACAAAAAAAGAAACTTTTTGAGTTTATGCAGCATATTTTTGTTTGACTTGAATGAAAAATTAAAGTAAAATACATCTTAAGTGATGAAAAATATTAAATGAGGAAAACAGCGATGCGTCGAATTTTGATGATTGGTTTTACAATGTCTTTTATGCTTTGTTTTGAGGCTTTTGCCGGTGTGGTGTTTCTGCCGAATGCCTCGGAAAGTATAGGTTTGAAAGGTTCTGCCGGTAATGCCGAGCGTTGCAAAAGTGCAGGTTATACGTATACCTCTTGTTCCGGAACATGGATTAATTCCGCGCAATGTCCTTGGAATAATTCATATTACAGCGCTTGTTGTATCGGAGGATTGAAATATACGACAAGTACGTGCAAAGGGACATCGCCGAATGTTGATAACTGTTCAAGTGCGGTTTCTTGCGGCGACTAGTTTTTTAAGTGAAGAAAATAATAACAACGGGGGTTAATAAAAAAAATCGCCCGTTTTTTATTTTTTTATCAGCTGAATTTTTTTTGAAAAATATTATCTATTTATCAATAAATTTATGTTAAAAATAGCAAAAAGGTCAAAATATTTAAGGAAAAATAAAATGACAAAGATTGCTGTTATCGGTGCAAATGAAAATTTAGGACGCGAAATTTTAAGTATTTTAAACGAAAATGACATTAAGGCAGATGATATCATCGCCTTAGAGCCGAAAGCTCCGATGGGAACGCAGGTTTCTTATGGCGAAGATGAAGATTTGGATGTTTTTAACTTAAATGATTTTGATTTGTCAAAAGCAGATATCGCACTGGTTGCCTTAAATACGGAGCTATCCAAGCATGTGATAACACAGGCCTTAAACAAAGGTGTCAAAATGATTGATTGTTCGGGGGCAACTTCGGCAGATGCTGATGTGCCGATGATTGTTGCCGATTTAAATAATCAGATGCTTGATGAGGCGAAAAAAAATGTTGTTTCCGTTCCTTCGGCTGTTGTGACGCAAATCTTAAAACCGCTTTCAAAAGTCAATGAAAAATACTCTTTGAAACGCATTGTTGTGAATGCTTATGTTTCGACGTCTTTTCACAGTAAGGAAGCGATGGACGAGTTGTTCAGCCAAACACGCAAAATTTATATGAATGCACCGCTTGTTGATGATGAGGAAATATTTAAAAAGCAAATCGCTTTTAATGTTTTGCCGCAAGTCGGCTCTTTTATCGGTGAAGAAACAGATGCCGAATGGCGCATTAATGCCGAAATTAAAAAAGTTTTGGGCGGAAATATGAAAGTGCACGCCAATTTGGCTTATGTGCCTGCATTTGTCGGTATCGGCGCGTTTGTTAATGCTGAGGCTGCTTTAGAGATCGATCTTGATGATGTGCGCCATTTAATGCAGCAACAAAAAGGTGTTGTGGTATTTGATAAACAAGTTGACGGCGGTTATGTGAGCTTAAATGATATTCAAGGTGAAAATGATATTTTTGTTTCAAGATTAAGGCAGGATTTATCAACACTGAGCGGTTTTTCATTTTGGTCTGTTGCCGACAATCTTCGGGCAGATATGGCGCAAAATGCGTTTGAAGTGATGAAGTTGTTCTTAAAAAAATAGGAGTTTGCGATGAATCGTTTTTCGAAATTTATTTTAGTTTTTTTTGCTGTTTTTTGTCTGGCTTTGTCTTCTCAAGGGGCAGATTTGTCACGAAAAGTCGAGTTTAAAAAAATCTCCGAGCAGCTTGCAAAAATTGAAGATAATTTGAAAAACGATAAAATTGCGGTTGATGATATTGATAATCAGTTAACGGATCTTTATAATTTATCAAACAATTTGGCGGAGACCAAACGTTTTAACGAGCGTGAGGCAAAATTGGTTCAGAAACAGCTTGATGCTTTGGGTGAAGTCGGGGAAGGTCAGACAGAGCTTAAAGAACTTTCCGCTAAAAGAGAAGAGCTTAAAAATGAAATATCTCTTTTGAAAAGCCGCATTGCCGAAACGGATATTTTACAAGTCAAAATCGACGATTTGAACATACAAAGTCTGAACTTTAAGAGTCAAAAAGTGATCGGCAGTTTGGTTGATAAACAGGAAGTCATTTTATTGCCGCAAACATTTTTTGCGAGCTTTAAATCTTTGGCCGTTTTCTGTCTTGATATCATGCGTTCGCCCATTCACTGGTATCAAAGGCTTGATGAGACGGCCAGAACCTATGTTTTGACCTATATTATTCCGGTTGTGTTTATTATGGTTGCGGCTTTTTGGCTCGGCCTTATCTTAAAACGATTTATTGTCAAAAACTGGGGTTATAAATCAGATATCGAAATTCCGAATATGGTTCAAAAAACAATTGCGGCGATGGCAAATGCCGTTGCTTACGGTTTGATACCGGCATTTATTATCTCCGGTTTTTTGGGTTGGGTCGTCGGTTCAAGGATTTTTTCGGTCGGTTTGTTCGGCGTTATTTTGGAACGTGTTTTGATTTGGCTTTTGTATATTGTTATTTTCCGTGCCGTGGTATTGGCCATATTGGCACCGACGGTTGAAAAATGGCGTCCCGTTCAATTAACAAATAAAAAAGCTGCCAAAATTGCGCATGCCTTAAATTTAAGCATACTGTTGATTGCCGTGCCTTCAATTATGCATTTTATTGCCGTAAAAGAAACCTATGAGCCGATTTTGATTAATTTGTTAGAGGCATTTTCATCGCTTACCAAGGCACTTTCAATTATGCTTGTGACGGCCAAAATTTTGGCACCTGAGGAAAATTCGACGGATGAATGGCGAGGTATTGCGTTTAGGGTAAATGTATTAACGGCATTTGTTATGGTTGCGACATTCGGTGTCGGGCTTTTCGGATATCCTAATTTGTCATCTTATATCTTAAATCGTTATATTTTGACGGCTTTTCTGTTTGGTTTATTTTTGGCCAGTAAAGATTTTATTGCCGGCTTGGTAACGCGTATTTTTGTGCTCGGATTATGGGGCAAAACTTTTAGCGCACGCCGGTCATTGTTGATTAAAATAAACTTTGTTTTGAGTGTGTTTGTCAATCCTCTTTTAGCCATATTCTTTTTATTTTTGTTGCTCAATTTGTGGGGATTTTCAAGTGATTTTTTAATCCATGTTGCTAAAAAGGTTTTGTTCGGATTTCACGTCGGCGGTATTAAAAT
>CACXFX010000087.1 GCA_902767055.1 uncultured Pseudomonadota bacterium | reverse complement strand
TGGTCGAGTCGCACGCTTTTTAAAGGCCTCGTCAAAATTCGGTGCTGAACTCGATTCGCTTTCGGATTTTGTCAGTTTCGGCGTCGCGCCGGCCATTTTGATTTATCAGTGGTCGCTTGTCGATTTGCCCAAATTCGGTTGGCTTTTCTGCCTGATGTTTGCAATGGGTATGGCCATGCGACTTGCGCGCTTTAACACCATGCTTGATATGGACAATGTGCCCGAATATTGGTCGCATTATTTTGTCGGCGTTCCGGCACCGGCTGCCGCAGCACTCGGAATAATGCCGGTATTGATTTGTTTTGACTTTCCGAATTTGGAATTTATTTTGCGTTCCAATACATTTTGCGCTTTGTTAATGTGTCTTGTAACATTTTTAATGACGAGTCGTATTCCGACTTTATCTTTGAAAAAAACAAAGGTCAAGACATCAATGTTCTTGCCTTTAATGCTCGTTGTTGTTCTGTTCATCAACTTTATGCTCACGCAGCCTTGGCTGACTTTGGGTATTATGACATTGATTTATCTGATATCGATCCCGATGACTTGCGCGAGCTTTATCAAAGATAAAAAACGCTATAAAAAATCTTGATATCAAATTAAAACATCATCTGCTGCTTTTCAGTCATAAAAGAGGTTAAAATGCAAACAGTTCAAAAAACATTAGACAAACAAGTGATGTCGCTTTTAGATGAAGATCAAAAAATTGTTTTTTTGAAAACCCTCCTTTTTTCATCGCAAGCAGACGGGAAAGTAGATGATACGGAAGTTGTTTTTATCAAAAAAATGGCACAAAAATACAAAGTCGAAAACGTCAAAAAAATTTTTGAAAACGTCAATGAGACTTCTCTTTTAGAAGAACTTGAGATTCTTGACTCTCGCCGCGTTGCTTTAGAATTGATTAAACAACTTTTTATCCTCGGGCATTGCGACAAAGATTTAGGCATTGAAGAAATTTTATTTATTAATCATGCTGCCGATGTTCTTAACGTTTCACCTCAAAAAGTGGAAGAGATCGGCCGTTTTGTCGTCGACAGTTTGATTTTGGCGGAACAATCAAAAATCATATTTGAGGAGAATTAATTTATGCAAAATGATACAAAAACTGTTTCAAAAATCATCGCTCAAACCTTAAAGAAAAAATATCCTTCAATGAGCGATAAAGGTGCAAATCTTATCGCGCGCGAAGTTGTTTTGGGCCCTAAAAACCGGATGATTGAAGTTGAAAAGTCACAAAAACTTTCAAAAGAAGATTTGTCTTTCATGCTTGCCAAAGAGCTGGATACACCTTCATTGAGTTTTGATGAACTTCAGGCACAAAGTATGGAACGTCTTAACAGCGGTACCGATTCGGTTGAAGAATATTTCAGTTGGCTGAACGAAACAACAACGATATTAAAGCATATGAACGATGGTTATGTGACGCAACAAGACGCCATCGAACGTGAGGCTTTTTTGCAAAATACGGATCAGCGCGAGGCCGAATTGATGGTCTGCTTAGGGCTTTATTCAAGTTGTCAATCATCGGCTGCACGCGAAAAAGTCAAATTCATTCGCTATAAATTGCAAAAATTACGTGAGATGCGCTCGGCTATTTCGTTTTTAACAAAAAGGGGGACTGATGTTGAAACGACGCGTTCCGAATTTGATAGCGCAAAGCCCTATTATGCTTATTTCAAAGGATTAAAAGAAGTCGAATTCGGCTATGACATGTCAGATGAGAAAAAAGAAAAAATCGGGGTTCGCTTTCATTTAGATGCTGACTTAAAAGAAGGCTTTGATTATGATGCTTTTCTCAAAAACAAACTTCTTGATGAAATGGCATTTGAAGACCAAAAACAGGCAGTTCAAACGCTTTACTCATCATTTGAGCAAGAAGTTGATGATAACTCTAAAGAATTTACTGGACGTTAGGATTTATTTTGTATAGATTGTCTTTGAGGATTCTTTTTTGAGTCATTTGTTTATTTATTTCAAGGAGATATAAAATTATGGGTGTTCTGCTTCTTCCTTTGTTCAAAACCTTGGCACTTGTCTTAGATATCTATGTCAAGATTGTCGTGGTTGAGATTGTTATTCACTGGTTACTTCATTTCAAGATTTTATCGGTTAAAAACAAATATGCCGAAAAATTTGTTGAAATCTTGAAAAAGATGACAGAGCCGGTTTATGCAAAAATCAGAGCTAAAATCCCGCCGTTTGCGGATTTTGACGCTTCACCGTTTATTTTGCTTTTGGTGCTTTATTTTCTTGCTCAAATGCTTTATGTTTTGAGCAATATGGTGCTTTAATTTGGCTTTTTTTGAGCACACAAAAGACGGCTATCTTTTAAGAGTTAGGTTGACCCCTAACTCTTCTTGTTGTCGGATTTTAACAAATGTGCAAAACGCAGATGGTCAGGATTATTTGAAAATATCCGTTGTATCCGTCCCTGAAAAAGGAAAAGCCAATAAAGCATTGATTGAGTTTTTGGCGCAAAAGTTGGGTGTTGCAAAATCTTTAATGACAATTGTATCCGGACAAACCGACAGATTTAAGAAAATTTTATTAAAAACCGAGCAAAATTTAGATGATGTATTGGGAGAAATAGAAAATGGCAACAATTATTGACGGCAAAAAGACAGCCCTTGAAATTAGAAACGATTTAAAAGAAAAAATTGCAAGACTTAAAATTTTTCCGAAACTTGCGGTTGTTTTGGCCGGTGATGATGAAGCAAGCAAAATTTACGTTAAAAACAAACAAAAAGCGGCCTTTGAAGTCGGGATAGAAACCATACTTTATACTTTTGACAACGTAGTTACGCAAGGTCAGCTCGAAACTCTGATCGACGACTTGAACAATGATGCTGACGTAAACGGTATTTTAATACATCTGCCGCTTCCAAAGCATATTAATGCGCAAAAATTGTTAAACAAAGTATGTCCCCTAAAAGATGTCGACGGCTTTCATCCGTTTAATATCGGGTTGTTGCAAAACGGGGATATCAATGCGACAATTGCTGCCACTCCTAAAGGTGTCTTAAGATTAATAAAACAAACAAAAATTGATTTAGTCGGCAAAAATGCACTTGTTATCGGGCGTTCAAACATTGTTGGCAAGCCGATGTCGATGCTTTTGTTAAATGAAAATTGTACAGTGACGATTGCACACTCTAAAACTTCGGATTTAAGGTCACTTTGTCAAAATGCCGATATTGTTGTTTCGGCAACCGGCTGTCCGAGGCTCGTTAAAGCCGATTGGCTTAAAAAAGGTGCCGTTGTGATTGATGTCGGTATTTGCCGCGATGAAAGCGGTAAGCTTTGCGGCGATGTTGATTTTGATAAGGCTTTAGAGGTTGCCTCCTATATCACACCCGTTCCCGGCGGCGTCGGGCCGATGACGATTGCAATGCTGCTTGAAAACGTTGTGGACGCTTATTTAAAACAACATCAGCAATGATTATATTAAAGCCATATTTGAGAGGTAGAAAATATGGCACTGATGATGGTTTTTTCATCCGATAAAGAACAAATACACCGCAGGCAGGCGATGCGACTCGGCTTAGATTATTATCAAACGGATAATATTTATCGCTTTTTATGCTATGCAAAAGAGGCTAAACCCGATATTGTGCTGATGCATTTTGATGACGACTTTAACAGCGACAACCAAATGATGCAAGAGCTGAAAAACACTTTGTGCGAACAAAACACCTGTCCGCCGATATACTTAAACAAGCCCTCTGATTTTGAAGGCGATACGTTTTTTTATGATACAAACAGAAATAAACTTTTTTAAAAGAACTATTCGATATTAATTTTTTCGACTTCGAGATATGTCAAACCGTCTTTATCCATAATTTCGACATTTGCACCTTCTTTAATCAACATCGTGACAAAGTCATCATTGCCGCTTGAATAAGCGTAAAACAGTGCCGTACGACCGTCTTTGTCTCTTTGATTGATGTCTGCGCCCGACTTGATCAATAAATCCACAATGTCGACGTTCCAAAGATTGGTAACCGCATTCATCAAAGGCGTTCCCAAAACGCTTTCTTTGTTGACATCGGCACCGGCTTTGATCAAAATTTCAGATAAAGAAAGCATACGCTCCATTTCATAAAAGATATTTTTTTCCAGCTGTTCGCGCACTTTTTCGTCTTTTGTTTCAAGTCCCATTGTTTTCATCATCATAATTTGAAGCTGTAACTCATTGGCTTTTGATGTGGCGACATTTAACGGCAACATTCCGGTTGCGGAAGGCTCATTGACATCAGCGCCGTATTCAATCACTTTTTGCGCCACTTCCAAGCTCGGATTTCGGCTCAAAACATAATACAAAACAGTATTACCGTTGGCATCTTTTTGATTAAAATCAAAATTCTCTTCGTGTAACTTTTCGACATCGGCCACTTGCCATGTTGCTGCCTGTTCTTCAAAATTTTGGATATCGGCTTTACTTTCAAGCTCAAGATTGACATTGGGCTGATTATCTTCAGCAAAAGATGCAAAAGCAAAACCTAAAATCCCGATAAAAAATAAAATTCGACGCATTGAAAAAAATCTCCTTTTAAGGTAAAAAGCTTTTTTTTAATCATAACAGTATAAATTTTTTTTTCAAGCGCATTTTTTCTTTCTTGATTTTTTTTGATAATGCGCTTATGGTGTGGCATAAATCATGAAAAGGAATGAAAAATGTCACAATTGAAGTCTGAATTTTTAAATATCATGTTTGAACGCGGTTTTTACAACCAATGTACCAATCTTGAAGGGTTTGACGAATACCTTTTTGAGTGCGAAACAAAAGGGGTGCCCGCGGTAGGATATTTGGGTTCGGACCCGACAGGTGACAGTCTGCACGTCGGACATATCGTGCCGGTGATGATGATGCGCTGGTTTCAAAAATGCGGGCATAAGCCCTTGACTTTGGTCGGCGGTGCAACCGCAAGAATCGGCGATCCTTCAGGCAAAGACAAACTTCGTCCGTTTTTAAGCGAAGAAACCTTAAAACAAAATACAGAAGGCTTAAAGAAGTCTTTTAAAAAATTTCTTGATTTTGAAAACGGTGTTAATAAAGCCGAAATGGTGGACAATTGGGATTGGTTCAAGGATATCAATTATTTGGCTTTTTTGCGCGATATCGGTACGTGTTATTCTGTCAATAAAATGCTGACGATGGACAGCGTCAAATCGCGTCTGGAGCGTGAACAGCCGATGAGTTTTTTGGAATTTAATTACCAGCTTTTGCAGGGCTATGATTTTTGTGTCTTAAATCAGCGCTATCATTGCCGTGCACAAATTGCCGGTGCCGATCAATGGGGCAACATTACCTCGGGCACCGAACTCGGACGTCGCCGCTATAATGTGGAGCTTTTCGGTTTTACAAGCCCGATTTTAACAGATTCGAGCGGCAAAAAAATGGGCAAATCCGAGGGTAATGCCGTTTGGATTAATGACGAAAAACTCTCTTCTTATGATTATTTTCAGTATTTCAGAAACATCGGCGATGCTGAAGTCGGTAAATGCTTGGCGATTTTTACCGATTTGCCGATGGATGAAGTCAGGCGCTTGTCCGCCTTAAAAGACAGTGAAATCAATGAAGCTAAAAAAGTGTTGGCTTTTGAGGCAACAAAAATGTGCCGTGGTAAACAGGCCGCCGAAGAAGCATTACAAACGGCCGTCAAAACTTTTGAGCAAGGTGCATCGGGTGAAAATTTACCGAGTATCGAAGCTGATTTAAATATCGGCATCGGTGTCTTAGATGCGTTTTTGCAAATCGGATTTGTCGCAAGCAAAGGCGAAGCACGCCGTTTGATTAAACAAGCCGGTCTCAAAATTAATGACCAAGTGGTGACAGATGAAAATTATATCATCACGAAAAAAGATTTAACGGACGGTCAGGTTAAACTTTCACAAGGCAAGAAAAAACACGGCCTGATTAAGGGCTGAGTTTAACGATATCTTATCGATACACGGTTTTTATCACCGGCGACAGCGTTTGCTTCTTCGATGGTATAAATCAAACGATTGCAGTTTTTCCCGTTTACTCTATGATTTTTCGCACATACACATTGATTAGAAAAAAGCGAATACCCGTTGTTGCAACTTTGGCAACCGTTGCCGTTAAACGCCGAACATCCTTGCGGCGCTTGCGCAAAAGTTTCAGAATTTGAAAGCACATTGCTCATCGCATTATAACATCTCTGGGCATATTCATTAGTTATGCCGCCCCACGCTAAACAAGATTGTAATATTTTATCGGCGCAATTTTCTACGGCACAATATATTTTTGCCCCATCTGCTAATTGAACACCATGAAAGGCTAGTGAATCAAACTTTGCATCTGC
>CACXFX010000086.1 GCA_902767055.1 uncultured Pseudomonadota bacterium | reverse complement strand
TAAATACGGAAAAGATTTATCATCTTTGAGCAAAATATTAAAACGCGGATGATAACGCTTAATCAATTCGTTTTCGACCAAAAGAGCGGCAGCTTCGTTTTCGGTAATGATAAATTCCATTTTATCGACAAGCGCCACCATACGCTTTAAGCGCGTCGGCAATTTTTCAAATTTTGTGTACCAAACGATTCGTTTTTTGATATTTTTGGCTTTGCCGACATAAAGCACTTCATCATCTTTGGATATCATGCGATAAACGCCCGGATTGGTCGGCGCGATTTTTTCATTTTGCTTTAAGATTTCAAGACCGTGTTGAATATCAGACATTTTTTTCAAGCTTTCTTTAATATATATAGCGCCCTTTCCCCTTTTGAGCAAGAAAAAAATGATTTGATAAAAAACTTCTTTACTTTTTAAAAAAATTATGAGATAATTAGGGCGTAACCAAAATGGTTACGGTGTTATACGACACTTTCAAAACATAAACTCCTTTAAAAGGGAGTTCTTGAGATAAGCACATTTGTGACGAATAAAAGAAACTGCGTTTTGACAGTTCGTATAGCTCCCACTTTGGATATTTTTCTAAAGTGATTTTTTATTTGTACAATATTTCTAAAGGAGAATTGCTATGAGTTATATAACCTTAAAAGACGAGCGAGGAAATGATATTGAAATAAAAACGGCAGAAGATTTGCTCTCACTTAATGGACATCCCCATGAAAAATACAGAGAGGCTTTACTTGAAAAAATTAAAGAAAACAGATCTCAAGGCAAAGAACCTTTTGATTCTGTCGATTTTCCAGATTGCTCTCAAAAATCCTTTGGCATGAATATTGCAATAATAACAAATGACGAAGAAATTAAAGCAGCCATAATAGAACAAGTTTCAAAATATGATAGCTCAAAATTGGAAAAATTTTTACTTGAACAAAATGTTCCTTCAGCATGGAACACAGGTCTTGAAGAAGGAATAAAGCTTGCATTATTTTCAAGTTCAGTAACAAATAAAAAATCTTTAGATGCAATGATTATTACTTCCGCAAAGTTAATGTCTAAAGATTTACATAAAGCTTTACCTATTAATGAAGTTGATAACGCAACCTATGGTCATTATGTAGAAAAGAGATTAGAGGCCGGTGATAAAATTTCTCAAGCATCAGCAAGAGCCATTATTGACCTTTTGCCTGAAAAACCGGATTGGAGCGTAAATAAAGCAAACTATATGTCTATGGATTTTATTAAATATAATAAAGAGTTGGTTCCACAGTTAATGGATCTTGATTTGAGAGAATTTGATGATAAAGAAAAGAAAAAAATGGAAGATACCATTGTTTTTGCCGGAGAGCTTAATCAACAAGACTATATTAACAAAGCTCAACCTCAAAATTTAACAAGAGAGTCATTTTTAAAAAGAACAACGATGACTCTTGAAGATGTTAAAACATATATTGGTCATGGATATTCTACAGATCAAGCTTATTTGCTTCTTAAACAAGCTTCGACAGAAAATGATGCAGTTGCTAAGATAAAGGGCCAAATTGTTGTTGAAGCATTAGATCCGAGAAACAATACCGAAGAATCGCTTAAAAATCAAACCTATAAGTATAGCAAAGAAGACATTCTTCGCGGATATAAGGATAATCCTGAAGCTTTGAAGGCTTTTGAGCCCACTATTCCTTTATTTATTGTCCAAGTTATTAAAGAAGATGAAACACTCATGAACAATCCTGAAGTTAAGTTTTTAATTGAAAGTCAGAATTTAGGTGAGCACGACATTATGTCTAGTGAGGCTTCATTAAAAGAGATTGCTGAAAAAGGTTTAGAATCAGGCTTTAGAGCTGATTTAATCACAACAAAAGTCGGAGATTATTTAAATAAACATCGTGAAGAGATTGAAAAACTTAAAAAATCTCACGAACTATGCCTAGAAAAAGAAACAAATGCAGAGGCTATTAGAGCAAAGCACCAAGAAATTGAAAAATTGCGCCGATTTATTTATGATGAAGGTGTCAGGGGTGATTTTGTTTCTCTATCAGAAGTTACAAAGCTTGCTTTAGCTAAAGCACAAGGAAAAGAAGTTAAACCTTTTGTATTAGATGAAGAACAAACCAAAGGTTTAAAAGGTTTGTTTATGAAAAAATCAGAAAAAGAAGCTGAAGCTAAACGAATAGCTAAAAAGAAAACAGAATATGAAGCCGCAAACAAGTTTATTAACGAATTTTCAAATAAATATAAAGATAGTCCGCTTGTAGAGGGTTTAACTAAGATTGAAGATATTGAAAGACTTTATAATGCCTCTTATCAACAAAATGAAAGATATGATGGTGGAAGATACACTTATCATGACAAAGAATCTACGGCTCAAAAAATTGCAGACTTTGAAAAGCTTGAAGCCTTATATAAAATAGCCCAAGAAAAGATTGATTATCAGGTTAATATCGAAAAAACAGCTCGTGAAACATCGGGTGTTAAAGATGTGGAAGAAGGTAAAGGTGTTGACGTCTTGTCATTAAAAGAGCAAATCAGAGAAAATGTTCCGGGTAGCAAAGAAATGTCTGTTAGAACGCTTTATAACACTATGCAAGAAATGCGTGGCCTTGGAAAAGCAACGCCACATACTTCTTCAAAACAAGATTTTTCTTCTGCAACCGTTGACTTAAATAAAATCAAAGAAAAATCTACCGAGCGCTAAGTTTTTGATGGCACAACAAAAAACATCTCTCATTTATATTGAGGGATGTTTTTTGTTTCATACCAATAAAGCGGTTTTTACTTGACTTCTTCGAAGTCAGCATCCACAACCTTTTCATCTTTAGGTTGTTCGCCACCGCTTGAAGCGCCTTGCTGTGCACCGGTTGCGCCGGCATCAGCACCTTGTGCCTTATACATCGCCTCTCCAAGCTTTAAGGAAGCCTGCATCAAAGCATCGCTCTTTTCTTTGATAGCAGCGCTGTCCGTACCCTCAAGAGCAGTCTTGACGGCCGCAATGGCATCTTCAATCATGCTCTTGTCGCCGGCCGAGATTTTATCGCCGTTTTCTTTTAAAGTCTTTTCGGTTGAGTGAACCAAAGCCTCTGCCTGATTGCGGGTTTCGACTTCTTCTTTTTTCTTCTTATCCGCTTCGGCGTTGAGCTCGGCGTCTTTGACCATCTTTTCGATATCGGCATCAGACAAACCGCCCGAAGCTTGAATACGAATGGCTTGTTCTTTGTTGGTGGCCTTATCTTTGGCTGAAACGTTGACAATACCGTTTGCATCAATATCAAAAGTCACTTCAATCTGAGGCATACCGCGCGGTGCCGGCGGAATACCGACCAAATCAAACTGCCCCAAAAGCTTGTTGTGCGCCGCAATCTCACGTTCACCTTGGAACACTCTGATTGTCACGGCTGTTTGTCCGTCTTCCGCTGTTGAAAAGACCTGCGACTTGCGTGTCGGAATGGTTGTGTTGCGGTCAATTAATCTTGTAAACACGCCGCCCAATGTTTCAATACCCAAGGAAAGCGGTGTCACATCAAGAAGCAACACATCTTTGACATCACCCATCAACACACCGCCTTGAATAGCGGCACCGACGGCAACCACCTCATCAGGGTTGACGCCTTTGTGCGGCTCTTTGCCGAAAATCTCTTTAACTTTTTCCTGCACTTTCGGCATACGTGTCATACCGCCGACTAAAATCACTTCACTGATTTCGCTTGCCGACAAACCGGCATCTTTTAAGGCTTTTTTGCAAGGCTCAACCGTTTTATCAATCAAATCATCGACAAGTGATTCAAGCTTTGCACGTGTCAATTTAATATTGAGGTGCTTCGGTCCTGTCGCATCAGCCGTAATAAACGGCAAGTTGACATCGGTCTGTGTTGCGGATGAAAGCTCGATTTTTGCCTTTTCTGCCGCTTCCTTCAAACGTTGCAAAGCAAGTCTGTCTGCTTTAAGGTCAATACCCGATTCTTTTTTGAATTCTTCAGCTAGGAAATTGACGATTCTTTGGTCAAAGTCTTCACCGCCCAAGAATGTATCACCGTTTGTTGATTTCACTTCAAACACGCCGTCGCCGATTTCCAAAATAGAAATATCAAACGTACCGCCGCCAAGGTCATAAACCGCAATCGTACCGCTGGCTTTTTTATCCATACCATACGCAAGCGCGGCTGCCGTCGGCTCATTGATGATACGCAAAACATCCAAACCTGCGATTTTACCGGCATCTTTGGTCGCCTGACGCTGAGAGTCATTAAAATATGCCGGAACGGTAATCACGGCTTTTTCAATTGTTTCACCGAGATAACTTTCCGCATATTCTTTGATTTTTTGCAAAACAATCGCCGAAATTTGTGACGGTGCATATTTTTGCCCCTTGACTTCAACCCAAGCGTCACCATTATCGCCCGAGACAATCTTAAACGGAGCGGTTGCCTTGTCCTTTTGGACTTCGGCAGAATCAAAACGGCGCCCGATTAAACGCTTGATAGCAAACAATGTGTTTTCAGGGTTTGTCACAGCCTGACGTTTTGCGGCCGCACCGACCAAACGCTCGTTGTCCGTAAACGCAACCATCGAAGGCGTTGTACGTGCACCTTCGGAGTTTTCCAAAACTTTAGCATCTTTACCTTCCATCACGGCAAAGCATGAGTTTGTCGTACCTAAATCGATACCAATGACTTTATTGCTCATTTTATATATCCTTTTTTATTGTTTAATAAACCAATTTCTAAAGGGTTATATAGGGAGCCCTTTTGCCTCTTGCAAGAGGTAAAGCAAATTTTTTTAAAGCATTTTAACGATATTTAATTTTAACGGTATTTCCCGTCGGCTTGGCAACAAGGTTTGCTTCATCAATGGTATAAATCCGCTTTTTGATGTAATTATCTTTTGCCCAATCGGAAAGTGATGTATAAAATTTTCCATTCATATTGAAAACTTGATTATATTTTAATGCTTCAACAATCTCGGCACACTGATTTTTCGTTGCGCAAAATTT
>CACXFX010000085.1 GCA_902767055.1 uncultured Pseudomonadota bacterium | reverse complement strand
GTCTTGACAGTTTCTTAGCTCCTCTTCCGTTTTGATTATTGAACGGAAATTTTTTTATTTAAATGAAGGATAAATGATATGAAAAAACTTATTTTAATTTCGATTTTAATGATGATGGCAACACAATCAAAAGCCGATTGTACGCTTCAAACACTCAACGACACCGATTGTTTTCAGTGCGGTGAAAATTGCGTGGCGCACGTGACTTATGAAGACGAAATTCAGCCCGACGGCTCAATCAAGTCGGTCGGTACAATGACACTTTCCGGTCAAGGTGCAATGGGAGATTTTTTCCATCATGAATCTATTGATATATACGGAGATAATTATTCAAGACCATATGCTCACATTCGAGGTAACATTGAAAATATCAAAGTAGAGGAGGGTATCACAAGTATTGGTCTAAATGCTTTTATTAATTTTGATAACCTAAAAAATGTTGAATTACCGCAATCCTTAAAAAACATCCTTCCCGGCGGTTTCCAATCTTGTCAAAAATTAAATAATATTAATATTCCTGAAAATTTATTGGTTATTGATGGTCAATCCTTTGAAGGTACGTCATTGACAAGCCTTGTTATTCCGTCACAAACGGTATTAAGCCAATCTGCTTTTTATCTTCGCAATCAAAAAACACCTTTAACAACAATTTATTGCGCGCCTCAAATGAGGCAGGCTTGTGAAGCTGCCATCGCTTATCGCGGCGACGCGGCAGAAGTTGTTGAATATCAACAAACATCTGACAATCAATATCTTATGGGAGGCAAATATTATGCTAAATTGAACGATATCGGCACACCAAATTACATCAAAAAGCGCATCTATACCATCGACGAGGCTAATCGCGTCGCGGGCAAGAAAAATCGTGTGTCGATAAAGTATCGTTAAAGAAAAGAAAGCTTACAAAAAAATACTTGACGATGCGGAGATTGCATATTATAATCTACGCATAATTTGCGGAGATTATCAAAAATGTATATATATGAGCATAAAAATTGGCCTCAATTTACTTATGATGACAGTAAAATTACCGATTTATTGGCAAAAGTTTCTTTTGCTCAAGGGCAAATTCTCGGTAGAATGCAAGAATTAGGGTTTGATTTGCGAAAAGAAGCTGTTTTGATAAATTTGACTGAAGAAATTATTAAATCAAGTGAAATTGAAGGTGAAATACTCAATACAAAGCAAGTTCGTTCATCAATTGCAAAACGATTAAATATCCGTAATGAAAGTGCTGTTGACAGCAACCATCATATCGACGGGATTGTAAATATGATGATTGATGCAACACACAATTTTGATGCAGACTTGACTCTAGAGCGCCTTTATGGTTGGCATGCCGCACTGTTTCCGACCGGATACAGCGGAATGTATAAAATTAAAGTTGCTGCTTTACGTGATGACAGGGACGGTCCGATGCAAGTCGTTTCCAATAAAGGTAATCGCGAAATCGTTTATTATCAAGCACCCGCCGCAACTCTGTTATATCAATATATGCAAGATTTTTTAAAATGGCTCAATATACCAGATAATGAAAATGCTTTGGTTAAGGCGGCGATCAGTCACTTATGGTTTATCACCCTGCATCCCTTTGAAGACGGAAACGGCAGAATTGCTCGCGCCATAACAGATATGATGTTGGCAAAAGCTGAAAATACAGGTTATCGTTTTTATAGTATGTCATCTGAAATACAGAAACAAAAAAATGAATATTATAAGATTCTCGAATATACACAAAAAGGTAGTCTTAATATCACAAATTGGATTGTTTGGTTTTTAAATTGTCTGCTCTCCTCAATAAAAGATTCTCAACAATTGATAACAGGTATTTTACAAAAAGCCAAAATATGGCAAAAATTCAGCCAAATCAAACTTGATGAAAATCAAAGAAAAATTATTAATATGTTACTTGATGGTTTTGAGGGAAATTTGACTTCCGGAAAATGGGCTAAAATATGCAAGTGTTCACAAGATACTGCCATACGATCCATTAGATACCTGATGCAAAATAAAATTCTCAAACAAGTCGGAGCCGGTCGCAGTACGCATTATATTATTTATTGCGAAGATTAAGCGGGATAATCTTAAGCATCATTTGCAAAGATTATGGTTATATTCAACTTTCAAAAATTTCTTTCTGCGTGCGAATGAAGTTGATAAATAAAGTGGCTATCAAAATAAAGCTCCACTCAAAGGTAAATTCGGCAAATAAATTATATACATAAATATTTGTGCCGATATGCGCTCGTAAATTGCCGGTAACAACAAGAAAAAGAGACATTGCCGTCATCATCAGCAAAGCAAACGAAAATAAAATTTTTGAAAACTGATAGGCCGTTTTTTGTGCAACCGATTTGAAATTATTAAATCTTTCTGCCTCAATCAATTCTGCCAAATTGGTATAAAAGCGAAGCATGATAAACGGGATGATAAATCCGATCGAAACAACCGTAAAATATCCGAGCTCGGCCTGCCAAACAGGATTTGGAACACGCTTTGCCAAAAGATAAAATGACATTATCGGCAACATATTTGCCCCTAAAAAAATCACGATGCCGCACCAAAAGGTCAAAAACCGAATAAAATTTTGTTTGATATATTTTATGTCGATATTCTTTTGAAGATAAATTTTATCATACCAAATTCTTAAATAAACCGACAGCAACAAAATTTTCAAACAAACATAAACCATATACAAAACAACATTTCCGGAACAGGTGATTTTCGAATTATCACTTAAAAAAGAGCATAAAAATGTCTGGTGAAAAATAAAAGCCAAGACAACCATCATTAATGCGGTAATGAAAGAATAAACGCCAAAAATTTTAAGGTTATCCGTCACATCCCAAAAAGGTTTTGAAAAAGCTTTTAATATCGGATACTTAAATTGGTCACTCATTTTTTTTAAATCTCCTTGACATCGCTGACGCCATCAATGGTGCGTAACTTTGATATAATCGATGTATCATAAAATGCAAAGCCGCCGGGAAGCTCAATTTTAATATCCCAACCTTCAATAACAGGTACAAAATAAACTTTGTTGGCACCTTGTTTGTCTTTTGAAAGGAGTTGTTTAACAGCCTTGACGGCATCAACATTTTTAAGATAAATAACAATACCTTTGGCATGCTCGGCAATTGCCTCATCAAGAGCCTTGACTTCGTTAATCATCACGCGCGGTTTGTCATCCGCATTTTGTTTATCAATCGTCAATTTGACTTGAACGGGAAGACCCGAAGATAAAATATTTTCGTATTTAATCAGACCTTCCGAAAACAACATGGCCTCGAGCGTACCGAAAGAATCCGAAAGTGAAACGAATGCATATTTGTTGCCCGATGTTTTAGCAATCCGCTTTTGCAAATCTTCAACACATGCCGCAATCGTGGCTTTTACGCTGTCGCCGACCTGAATATTGGCCAGTACCTGATGACAATTTTTAAGCCCTAATTTTTTGATACTTTCTTTATAAGCATCCAGCGGATGAGCGGAAAGATAAAAACCTATTGCCTCGGATTCTTTTCTTAATTTTTCAAGGTTTGGCCAATCGGGCGCATCTTTTAATTTGATTTCCGAACTTAATTCTTCAGCGCCGAAAAGTGATGTTTGCGCGCTTGATTTTGTCTCGCTTGAAGCCGAAATATGCTTTAGTATATTTTCGATATTTTCAAAAAGTTTATTTCTGTTTTTCTCTAAGTCATCAAATGCACCGGCTTTAATCAGTTGTTCAATCTGCTTGCGATTGATAAATTTTATATCTATGCGATGGCAAAAATCAGAGATACTTTTGAACGGACCGTTTTTCTTTCGTTCGGACGATATGCCTTCCATCGCATTTGCACTGACACCTTTGATGGCGCCCAAAGCATAACGAATGTTGTTGTTTTCAACCGAAAATTCCGCTTCGGATTTATTGATATTCGGCGGCAAGACATCAAAGCCCATTGCTTTGCAATCTGCAACAAATGTCGTTAATTTATCCGTATTGGTGATGTCCAAATCCATCACTGCGCACATAAATTCAACCGGATAATGACACTTTAAATAGGCTGTTTGATATGAAATCAAAGAATAAGCCGCGGCGTGCGATTTGTTAAATCCGTATGAAGCAAATTTTTCCATCTGATCGAAAATCGATGAAGCCACACTTTCTTCAATGCCGTTTGCAAGCGCGCCTTTCATAAATTTTTCACGCTGTTTGGGGATTTCCTGTACCTGTTTTTTGCCCATGACTTTTCTGAGCTTGTCGGCTTCACCCATCGTATAACCGGCTAAATCTCGCGCAATTTGCATCACCTGTTCCTGATAAACCATGATGCCGTACGTTTCATCCAAAATCGGTGCCAGAGCGGGATGTAAATAAGTGATTTCTTCTTCACCATGCTTGCGTTTGATGTATGTCGGGATGTTATCCATCGGCCCCGGACGATAAAGGGAGACAATAGCAATCAGATCTTCAAAACGGTCAGGCTTGATTTGCTTATGCACACTTTGCATACCCGGAGACTCAAATTGGAATACGGCACAGGTATCACCGCGTTGCATCATCTCGTATGTTTCTTTATCATCTAAGGGCAGGGTATCTATATCAAGTTTAATACCGCGTGTTTTTTCGACCCAGTCAACGGCTTTTTTTATGACCGTCAGAGTTTTTAAGCCCAAAAAGTCAAACTTAATAAGCCCCGTTTCTTCCACAAACTTCATATCATACTGAGTAACCGGCATTTCGGCACGCGGATCTTTATAAAGCGGAACAAGCTCATCAAGCGGTCTGTCGCCGATCACAACGCCGGCCGCGTGTACACCGGATTGGCGGTAAAGCCCCTCAAGTTTCATTCCGATATCAAAAAGCTTGTTGATTTGCGGGTCTGAAGTGCGCATTTGCTCTAATTCAGGCACCATTTCAAGGGCTTGTTTTAATGACACGTTTTTGCCTTGAACAGGCGGCGGCACCATTTTTGAAATACGGTCAGCCTGTGAGTAAGGCATTTGCATCACGCGCGCCACATCGCGTATCACGTTTTTGGCTTGTAATTTACCGTATGTGATAATTTGCGCAACGTGGTCAAAGCCATATTTATTTTGAACATATTCAATCGTTTTGGCGCGGTTTTCCTGACAGAAGTCGACGTCAAAATCAGGCATATTGACGCGGTCCGGATTTAAAAAACGCTCAAACAAAAGCTCTAATTTAATCGGATCAAGCTCCGTGATTTTTAATGACCAAGCAACAATCGAGCCTGCGCCCGAACCTCTGCCCGGTCCGACAGGTACCCCGTTGTTTTTTGACCAACGAATAAAATCGGACACGATTAAAAAATACCCCGGAAAACCCATGCGTTTAATCACGCTGAGTTCATATTCGAGCCGGTCAAAATATTTTTTATCAATCTCAAGTTTTTGCTCGTCCGTCATACCTTTAAAGTAAACTTGCTTTTCAAGGCGTTCGGTCAAGCCTTTATGGGCTTCGGAAGTGATGTATTCATCTTGGCTCAACCCGTTCGGACACTCAAAAATCGGCAACAGAGGCTGAACTTTTTTTGAAATATAATTACAGCGTTTGGCAATATTGACCGTATTTTCCAAAGCCTCCGGCAAGTCACTGAAAAGCTCAACCATTTCAGCTTCGGTTTTAAGTCTGTTGTTGACAGAATATTTTTTTCGGTTGTCATTGGCGATTACTTCGCCTGCGGCAATGCAAATCAGGGCATCGTGCGCTTCATACATCTCGGAATCTAAGAAAAACGCCTCATTGGTTGCAACAAGCGGGATATCGTATTGATAAGCCAAATCAATCAAAGTATCTTCAGTCTTGGCTTCCTGAGGCAGACCGATACGTGAAATTTCAACATAAAGCCTGTCTTGAAAAATCGAAAGCAAACGTTTGAGAATCTCTTCAGCCTCAGGCAAACGATTTTCTAAAATAAGCCTGCCGACAGGCCCTTCAAAACCTGCCGTTAAGGCAATCAATCCGTCATGAAAAGTTTCCAAATCTTCATACAAAAGATGAGGATCATCGCCTGATGCCGTGTTATCAAGGTAAAAACGCTTCATCAGCTTCATGATGTTTTGATACCCCGTTTTGTTTTGTACCAACAGTACAATTTTGTCGGGTGGAAGAGTTTTGCCTTTTGACTTTAAAATATCATCGGAATCAAGATTTTTTAAGGCAAATTCACACCCTAAAATCGGCTTGATGCCGCTTTCGGGTGCATATGCGGATATGGCCTTGCCGCCAAAAAGATTACCGGTATCGGTCATCGCCACCGCCGGCATATTCATCTCTTTTAATTTGTGCACCAAATCACCGACTTTTATCGCTCCCAAAGAAAGCGAATAAGCCGTGTGTACACGAAGATGTATAAATTTCGGATCCGTCATAGGGCAAAGTATACTTTTAAAAAGAATGATTCTCAAGATGATTTTCAAATTGATAACATCAAATGCGCTTAATTTTTTTAAATATGCTTGACTTTTGTTTAAAAATGTGTGATGATAAAAATGTACTCTGAAAGGGTGCAGAGCTGTAACTAGCTCTTATGTGGCGCAGTGATGGATAACACTGTATTTTGGTGTTGTTTTTTGTTTTAAATAACACGTTATCCCCGACATTTGGTTGGGGTGCCGTTGGCGGATGTTCAGGGATTTTTTTCCTAAAGGTCATCGGAGTCATTTCGCTACATATGATTAGTTAACACTCCGACCGCCCTTTGATGGGTGGTAAATTTTATTAAAGTAACTGTTGATAAAAGGGGAATAACATGAAAAAAATTGTTTTAATTTTATTTGTGGTGATTTTGTCGTTTGATATACAAAAATTGCAAGCACAAACAATAACTTCGGGCACGTGCGGTGATAATTGCACTTGGAATTTTTCTGAAGGGACGCTGAAAGTTGTCGGCGAAATACAAAATTATGCAGATGGGAGTAATACACCTTGGTGTGTTGCCGGATTAGGTTCTCAAATTAAAACCATTGATGCCTCGGAATGCACGGCTTTAGGATCTTGTTCTTTTGAAGATTTGCCTGAGGTTACGCAGGTTATCATGCCGCAATCAATAACATATATTCCACCTGAGGCTTTTCGTAATTGTCAAAGCTTAAAAACTTTAGAATTGCCGGATGATGTTGAAATTGTTGATTTTGGGGCATTTAGTAGAATGTACGCTCTTGAAAGCCTGACCATTTCTGATACGACGGTATTTGTAGCCGATGGTGTATTTGATGATTCAAATTTACCGATCATATACTGTAAAGGGGACATTTCGGTATGTCAAAGCAATCTTGAACAAACAGGTCTGGCGAATGTTTTGACTGTTGTTACGGCGCCCAAATCGAAATGTAATAGCGAAAAATATTATTGGAGCGGCACAAGTTGTGATGACAAGAAAAACGGGATTTCTTGCGCGGATCATCACAAATTTGGCGGCACATATTGTCAACGCGTTATTTATACCATCGATGAGGCGAATGCGGTTGCGGGTGAGAAAAATACTTTTTCGATTCGGTATCGGTGAGACTTAAATTTTTTTATCTTTGCTCGTGCAATATTTTGCAATCGGGCAGTTTGGGCAGTCCGGTTTAACGGCTTTACAAGTATATCGGCCGAACAACACAAGCCAATGATTTGCGTTTTTGGCATATTGAGGAGGTAAAACTTTTATTAAATCGTCTTCGACCTCACGCGGGGTTTTGCCTTGTGATAAATCGAGTCGGTGTGCAATTCTGAAAACGTGTGTATCAACTGCCAAAGTCGGCTGATTAAACCATACATTTAAGACAACATTTGCGGTTTTGCGCCCGACGCCCGCAAGACTTTCGAGTTTTTCGCGCGAATCGGGCACTTCACCTTCATATTTTTCAACCAATTCTTCGCTCAAAAGCATAATGTTCTTGGCTTTATTGTTATAAAGGCCGATGGTTTTGATGTAACTTTTGAGCTTATCTATGCCCAAATCGAGCATCTTTTGGGGTGTATCCACAATTTCAAACAAGGGTTTTGTCGCTTTATTAACGCCCTTATCGGTTGATTGTGCCGACAAGACGACCGCGACTAAAAGCGTGTAGGCATTTTTATATTCAAGTTCACATTTTGGATTCGGATCAAGTGATTCAAAGGCGCGCATAATCTCTAAAATTTGGGCTTTTGTCCTCATGCTTTAACACCTCCGGCGCCGGCTGCTTTAGGCGCAAATTCATCCAAAGGCCAACGCGGCCGCGGTTTGAAATCCAAAGGCGAAGTATATCCCTTTTGAAAACGCTCTAAACCGGCCCAGGCAATCATCACGCCGTTGTCCGTGCAAAACTTAATCGGTGGTGCGGCAAAAATAAGCCCTTCAGCGTCCGCCAAAGTTTTTAAATGTTCGCGCAAATAGGTGTTTGCGGCAACACCGCCCGAAACAACGACATGTTTGCCAGTCGGGTATTTTGCCTTAAAAATTGTAATGGCTTTTTTGAGCTTTTTGACCAGACAATCCGTTGCGGCATATTGAAATGAGGCACAAATATCATTGACGTCTTGCGGCTCTAAAATCGCATTTTTGATATCACCGTCTTCGGCATAAGATTCGATAATCTTTCGAACGGCTGTTTTAAGGCCAGAAAATGATAAATTGCAATCATCGGACCCGATAAGCGGGCGCGGCAGAACAAAGCGTTTTTCATTGCCCGAAAGTGCGGCTTTTTCGAGTAGCGGTCCGCCCGGATATGACAGCCCCAACATCTTGGCAACTTTATCAAAAGCTTCACCGGCCGCGTCATCGATTGTGGTGCCCAATCTTTCATACTCACCGACGTCTTTGACAATTAAAATCTGGCAATGTCCGCCTGAAACGAGAAGCAATAAATAAGGGTACGTAATATCGTTTGTTAATCTGGCGCAAAGTGCGTGCCCTTCCAAATGATTGACCGCAATAAAAGGTTTGTCAAGTGCAACACAAAGCGCTTTTGCCGCCATGACGCCGACAATGACACCGCCGATTAAGCCGGGACCGGATGCCGCAGCAATCGCGTCAATGTCCTTAAAAGCAATACCTGCGTCTTTAACGGCGGATTTGATAATGTCATCAATGTGTTCCAAATGCGCACGTGCGGCGACTTCCGGAACGACACCGCCGAAAGCGTGGTGTTCCTGCTGGCTGAGCAAACTCTGTCCCAAGATTTGTCTTTTTTCGTTGACGACGGCGGCGGCCGTTTCATCACAACTGCTTTCAATGCCTAAAACAATCATTTTTGTATAAATCCGATATATTTTGTTGTTTTTTTATTTTTATCTTATAAACTATAAAAATCGACTTGCCAAGAATTATATCTGATAAAGGACATAAAAAATGAGTGAAAAAAGCAAAAAAAACCTTATAAAAGAAAATTATGCGTTTGTTGTTGCGGCTTTGATTTGCGCCGCTGTGATAGGGTATGTGCTCTACCAAAACAAAAATTTGGTTGATGTGAAAAAATATGAACCGAACGAAGATATTATTCGTCTTGAAAGTAAAATTGATGCACTTGAAAGAAAAATAGAATCGCTTGAAAATAGTGTTTCTTTGGTTGATGTTGAAGATATCATTTCCCTTAACAAAAAAATTGATCAAATACATCAAATCAATGTTCAGGCCTTAAATGCAAAAGTTGAGGCAAGTACCGTTATTGCTCTTGTCGAGAAAGTAAACAGGATGGAAAACGACATCAATGATTTATCAAAAACAACGTCACGCGGTGCGCTTATTTTAACCGCGGCGGCTTTGACCGAAAATGCGGCCAAAACCGGCCACCCCTTTATATATGAAGCTTCTGTTTTGCAAGATTTGAGTGAAGGGACTCGCATGCAAAAAAGTGCGGATATTATTGCCTCCTATGCGATTAAGGGGTTGATGAACAAAGATGAATTAATCAAACGCTTTAATACGCTTTATAAAGAGGCGTTTGGTAAATCCGTTAATATATCTGAAAAGAAAAATGATACGAAAAAATTTGAAAATTGGAAAGATAAGGTGCTTTACAAATTAAGCACACTTATTGTGATTGAAAAAGTTACGGACGATGAAAAAATTGAGGAAGAATATATGAAAGATGCCGTTTACGCGCTTGTTCAACAAGGGCGTTTTGAAGAGGCAATCTTAAAAATGAACAATGAGCCGAAGTATCAAACGGAAGCCTTTGAAATTTGGATAGATCAGACGCGTGCCAAAGATAATTTTGTCGAGCAGTTAAATAAAATCAAGGCGCAGACGCTCGCCTTAATCAAGTCCAGTGATTTGGAGGAAAAGACCAAAGAATGAAAAGATTTTTGAGAATATATGCGCTTTTTGCTATTATATGTGCGATTGCGGCTTTAATAACAAGCAAACGCGAGGCATTGATGCTCGGTTTTGATGCAAAAATGCCTTCATGGCAATGGCGCGTGATATTGTTTGTCTTTCTTTTTTTGGTATTTTGTATTTGTGCAAAATGTTTTGTTATGTGGCTGAATACAATCAAACAGACGTTTTTAAGAAAAGTTGAAAGTACTGAGAACGTTAAAGTAAATTGTGATGCTTACCCAAAAAATGACGGTGTGTTTTGCGAATGTGTGCGAAAAGACGATTGGGACGGCGCGCTTGCGGATTTGGAAGAAGCAAAAAGAAAAAAACTTATTTTACGAGAAGAGTACGCTTTAATTAAAGCGGTTGTTTTATATCAAATGGCATTAAAAGAAGAAAAAAACGGAAATATCCACGCTTATCCGAGGCATTTGGTTTCGGCAAATGAATTGGCTCCGTCGTTTGTGCCGGCAGCTTTGGCGCTTGCCGATTTTTATCTTAAAGAAGGACAAAAAATCAAAGCGGCCAAAATCCTCAAAGACGTTTGGCGCAAAAATCCGACGTTTGATGTGGCTAAAGCTTATCTTGCGCTTTATCCTGATGATACGGCTGTTGAACGGGCTCAGCGTATGGAATCTTTTGCACTTTATAATGCTAAACTTCCGGGATTAAACAGTTTTATCAAAGCAGGTCTTAATATGAAAGCAAAGCTTTATGACAAAGCTAAAGCGGAATTGGATCTTTTTTTGATTAAAAACCCTGCGACTAAAAAAGTTGCCAGCTTAATGGCTATATATGAAGAAAAAGTGCTTCATAATCAAGATTCTGCTCTAAATTGGAAAAAACGTGCCAAAAAATCGGGTCGTGAATGTTTGTGGGTTTGTAAATATTGCGGCAAAAAAAGTACAAAATGGCATATTTTTTGCAACGAATGCTATCATTTTAACCCGTTTGAATGGAAACTCTGTGTTGCCCGAAAACGGGGAAGAGAAAGGAGAAAATAATGGATACACCGATTTTTAAACAACTTTGGCAAGAAAAATATCAAATTGTGCCGAATAATTTGAAAAAACTCAAAAAATTGAATGCGGTGGCGACCGGATTTAATGCAAATATTGATGCTGTTTGCTTTTTAAGCGGTCAAAAACTTAAAGCTTTGATTGAAAAAGCGGGTTTGACGATTGATGAATTAACCCATATCGAGCGCAAGCAAATTTTGGATGAAAAAGATTTTTTAAAAGGTGTGTTCAAGACTTTTACTTTGGGTATTGCAGAGGAATGGATTTGCGAAAACGAATCGGTATATGAATGGATTCGCGCAGAGCTCGGTTATGATAAGCTTCAAATCGGCGGGCAGGGCGGTATTATGGCAAATGTCCTCTCGTCAGTCGGGATTAAAAAGGTTTTTGCACATACAAATTCACTGCCTAAAATGCAGGCCGATACATTTTTAAAAAATGACAATCTTATCTCTTTTGACGAAAATGGGGTTGCCAAACCGGCGTATTTAATCGATCGCAAAAATGATATTCCTCTTATTCATTTTATTATTGAGTTTAAGCGTGGAGATATCCTTGAACTTGAAGGTAAAACGTTTAAGTGTCCGAGGGCCAACCGTTTTATTGCAACTTATGATCCGCTCAATTTAAAGCTTGTTTTAGATGAAAACTTTATGCGTGCAATGAAAAGTGAGAAACTTGATTTTGTGATTTTATCCGGTTTTCATGCCCTGCAGGAAAAAAATGATGGAATAGCTTTAATAAAGAAAGCTGCAGAGCGTATCAAAGAATGGAAAAATGCAGCACCGGAAACATTATTTCATCTTGAAATAGCTTCGACACAGGATTTGGGAATTCGCAAAGCAATTGTGCAAAATATTGTACCGATTGTCGATTCGGTTGGTATTAATGAACGTGAAACAATAGATTTGCTTGAAGTTATTGATCAAAAAGCACTTGCAAAGCGTTGTAACGAACAGACAACGGCCGAAAATTTGTTAAAAGCCATTTCAATCATTAAAGAAAAAACAGGTATTAAACGTGTGCAACTTCATATGTTCGGGCTTTATATGACGCTTCAAGACAAAGATTTTGTATTGTCTTTGGAAGACAATTTTAATGGAATGCTTTGTGCCGCAGTTGTCGCGGCCGCTAAAGCCAAAACGGGCAAAACAGATGATGGAAGTATTAAAAAAGTTGTTTATGATGTTTCGGATGTCGGTTTGATTGAGCTTGACAGTCTTTCAATCGCACTCGGACAACCGGATCTGGCTTTGAAAGGGATTGGGCATTATCGTCTGTGGAATCTGGTTGCCATACCGACGATTTTGATTGAAAATCCGTTAACACTTGTCGGAATGGGCGATACAATTTCGGCTTTGTCTTTGGTTTGTGCAAAAAAAATGTGAAAACTATTTGGTCACATATCGGTTTTAAAAGGGGTATAGACAATGAAAAAAATTTTGTGTTTTTTAAGTATCGTTTTGATGCTGAGCGGTTGCACGTCAACATCACTTCCGAGACTTAAAAGGTTTAAAATGGAGGCTGCCAAGCCAATCGATATCGGAGATAAGGTCGGTAAAGAATGTGCAACAAGGATTTTGGGAATTTTCGGACCGTTCGGCAGTGTGTCACTGGCTCGTAGCGCAAAATCTGCCGGTATTACTTCCGTCACGTATTATGAAACAAGGTATACGTCGTATTTCTTTTTCGGTAAAGAGTGTCTGTATGTTTACGGGCGTTAAACTCCCGTTAAATATTATCACAATTTGTTACAAAATGTAACATTTTTGTGATTTTTTGAAAAAAGTTCTTGATTTTTCTTTTCAAATGCGCTTTTGTTGGCGATGAAATGTTATATGGTTTAACGTTGTTTGAAAGGAAAATTTATGAAAAAGCTATTAACATTTACAGCGCTTGGTCTGGTTTTAACCGCAACAAACGGCTATACTGCGGGTTTTCACCTTCGTGAACAATCGGCAGCGGCTCAGGGAAATGCTTTTGCAGGTGCAACGGCAGGTGCTGAAAATATTTCGTATGCATATTTTAATGCGGCGGGTTTAACACGCCATGAAGGAACAAACATCAATTTAGGCGGAACATATATTGCGCCGCAAGCAAAAGCAAAAAACGTGCGTGATGCAGGTGGTAACAGAGACAGCGATTCTCACAATGTGGTGCATGCCGCTTTTGCGCCGAACGGTGCGATTTCACACCAGATTAATGAAAAAGCGTTTATCGGCTTGGCCTTGAATGTGCCGTATGGTATGATCACAAAATATGATGAAGATTGGGCTGGACGTGAACATGGTATAACCTCAAAAATTATTTCAGCGACATTTACGCCGATGGCAGCCTATAAAGTCACCGATAAACTTTCACTCGGTGCCGGTTTGCAAATTCAGTATATGAATGCAAGATTAACAACGGGGGGCAACCATCCTTATGCCGGAAAAGTCAATTCTTCCGTTCAGGGTGATGCTCTCGATTTTGGTTGGCAACTCAGTTCGATGTATGAATTTAATAAGAACACACGCGTCGGTCTTTCATATCGCAGTAAAGTGATGCATAAATTAAAAGGTGTCAATAAAACGTATTCTGCCGTGACGGGAATGCCTTTGACAGGTTCAAGAAGTATTTCGGCACATTTGAATACGCCTGCAATGCTCTCAATGGGTGTGTTTCATCAATTAAATGATAAGTGGTCCGTGATGGCTGAATATCAAAGAGTTTTCTGGAGCTCATTCAGAGATTTGTATATTCGTTATGCCTCTGATGATTCAATGCTGTCTGCTGTTAAAGAAAAATGGCGTGATACGAACTTTTTTGCCGTTGGCGCCAGCTATCAAATCGATAATCAATGGAAGTGGCGTTTGGGTATGGCTTATGACCAGTCAGCTGTCAGATTGCAACACAGAACACCTCGAATTCCCGATTCTGACAGATTGTGGTATTCTACGGGCTTGAATTATCAGTATAATGAGCATTTAAGTTTTGATGTGGCATATACATATATTTATGCACATAAAGCTCATCTTGATACTTCTTTGACGGGTAACAGCGGAGCAAATGTGACAGCAGATTATACAAACTCTGTCCAACTCTTCGGTTTGTCTTTGAACTATAAGTTCTAAAAGTTTTGAAATAAAATAAAAAAAGAGGCCTTTTTGAAAAAAAGGCCTCTTTTTTGTCGGTTATCTGTACTTAATCGACACGCGGTTTTTGGGGCCGGCGACTTGATTGGCTTCTTCAATGGTGTAGATACGCTTTTCCGTGCGATGCCCCGATGTCGTGACAAGCTTTCCGTTCTTATCATAAACATAGGTGACGCCGTTGATTTGTTTGGTTGTGGCTTTGGATGATTTTAGGTCAGGGTAACCGGCAGCGGCCAAATTCGCATCACATTTTGCCGTGTCTCCGGTGCAATAGATTTTAAGGTTTGAAAAGTTAACATATGTTTCTTCGCCATTTCCGGTAAATATTTCTCCTAATGTAGTGTTATCACTGATGGTCAAAGTTTCTAATTCCGTATACGATAATATTTCTTTTGGTAAATAAGTAATCGAATCCGGAATAATGAGATTTTTCAAATTGACTGCTCCTCTCAAACAAGCACCTATATTTTCAACCGAATCCGGAATAGTGATTCTTTCAATGCTTGACCAGTTAAAAGCAGAATCTTTAATTTCAGTAACAGAATTTGGAATAATGATTTCGGATGTTCTTACACCAAAAAAGGCATTATATCCAATTTCCGTTATTGAGCTTGGAATTTCAATCGGATTAACGCTTCTGATATCATTGAAGGCAAGGTGCCCCAAATTTTTAATTGAATCTTCAATCACGACATTTGTGACGTCTTTGTTTCGCCATGGAGCTATTGTACCGGAATCCTGATCCCAATTTCCGATATTGCCGTTGTTTCCGGTACCGCGAATCGTTAAAGTGCCGTCGATGATTTGGTATTCGCAATTTGCCGTATTACCATTGACGTCTGTGCCGCAAGGCTCCCATGCGTTGGAAGAGAAAGGTAGAAATGTTGCGGTTAAAATAAAGAGTAGTTTTTTCATAGGTTTTCTCCAAGTAAGAATGTTGATATGTTTTTTTGAGATGCTGAAACAAGTGGAGCGCGACAAGCTTGCTCATCTTCGATTCCAGCATGACAATTAAAAAAAGGCCGCGCTTTGAATGAGCGGCGGGGAGTGCAAAAATCATACTACGAGAAATGACTCCGACAGCCTTTAGAAAAATCCTGAACATTCGCTATCGGCTCCCCGGCTGAAATTTCGGGGATACAGGTGTTATTTAACAAAAAAATAACACCACCAACACAGTGTTATCTTCACTGCTCGTAGTTAAACAGGCTTTTGCAAAGCCCCGTGCCCAAATTCGGCACTTGATAAGAAAAGTTTTTTCTTACCTGTTTTTTATTAGACCATAAAAAATATTGAATGTCAAACAAAAAAACAAAAACCCTGTCCGCTTAAACGGGCAGGGTAATCACAAAATTGAAATAAAATTTAGTTTTCAAGCATACGGCGCAATGCGTTGACGCTTTCGGCCAAGCTCGAATCTTCACCGATTAAGCCTTCAACCTTACGCACGGCGTGCATCACCGTTGTATGATCGCGATCAAATTTGCGCCCGATTTCGGGAAGAGAACGCGAAGTTAATTGTTTTGCCAAATACATCGCAATTTGACGTGGTCTGGCCACAGTTCTGGCACGTCTTGATGATTGCAATTCTTTAACCGAAATATTGAAATATTCCGCGACCTTTTTCTGAATTTCATCAATCGTCGTTTTGCGATCAATCGAACGCAACATATCTTTTAAGATGTCTTGCGTCATATCAAGCGTAATCTCATTTCTGGAGAGTAACTGCGAATGTGCAACGATTCGTTTCAAAGAACCTTCCAACTCTCTGATATTTGAGGTGATTTTTTGTGCCAAGAACTCAGCAACTTTTTGAGGAAGCTCGATACCCATCTGTTTTGCTTTATAATTTAAGATACCCATTCTTAAATCAAAATCCGTCGGATGAATGTCGGCAACCAATCCGCCGCCCAAGCGTGATTTTAAGCGTGCCTCGATTCCCTCCAAATCTGTCGGTGATTTGTCGGCCGAAATGATAATCTGGCGGCCTTCACCGATTAAAGAATTAAAGGTATAGAAAAATTCTTCTTGAGTCGATTCTTTGTTGCTCATAAACTGAACATCATCAACCATCAAGACATCGACCATACGGAATTGCTCTTTGAAAGCAGCCGTATCTTTGTAGCGAAGCGCTTTGACAAACTTAAACAAAAACTGCTCGGCAGATAAATAAATCACGTTGCGTTTCGGATCTTGCTGTTTGATATGCCATGCAATAGCGTGCATCAAGTGCGTTTTACCAAGTCCGACTCCCGAATATAAAAAGAGCGGATTGAAAGAAACATTTCGCGACTCGGCAACTTTTCGCGCGGCAGCATATGCAAATTCGTTTGTTTTGCCAACCACAAAAGAATCGAATGTATAGGCGGGATTTAAAGGTGCCGAAAGCTGCATAAATCCTTCTCTTTGCGTCGATTCGTTATAATTGCTGGCAAGTCCGGTTTGCGGCATATAAAAACTTTGCGGAGTCGGAGTCGATGAAATCTTTTTTAATAAAGACGAGTCGTTGTTTGTTGTCCGTACAACAAAATTAATCTTTTTAATGTTCGGATTCTTGTGCTCCCAAATCTTATGGATTCGATCGGAATAATGCGTAATAACCCAGTTTTTCATAAAAGCGGTCGGCACGCAAATATCCATAATGCCGTTATTATAACTGCCGATACTTAAAGGTTTTAACCAACTGTCAAAAGCAGTTTCACCGAATTCCATCTTGAGTTGATTGCATACTTGTCCCCATTCATCTTGAACAGAACCATCATTATTTTTGAGTGCTTCTTCAGCCATTTTTTATTCCTTATTATGATTGTTGGTCCGATTTTGAAGATTAATAATTCATTAAGAAGTTATGTAGATAGTAACCGAAAATTTTTTAAAAACAATAGAACTTTTTTAGAACATTGCAATTATTTTTCTTGACAAGCGATTCGTTTTATGTTTTGCGATTCTTTTTTGTTAAAGAAACAAAAAAAACACGCCAAAACAGCCTTTTAGGGCTTAGAATCGACGTGTTTGAATTTTATTTAAAAGCAGATTATAATGCTTTAATTTTTTGTGCTAAACGAGAAACGGTACGTGATGCCATATTTTTATGAAAAGCACCTTTTTGAGCTGCACGCATCATTTCACATTCGGCAACCTTAAAAGCCTCCATTGCGGCTTCTTTATTGCCTTCTGCGATCAAAGCGTCAACTTTTTTGACAAACGTACGAACGCGGCTTCTTCTCATCGAATTAATCAAGCAACGTTTGTTGTTTCTGACGATTCTCGTTTTTGCCGATTTATGATTGGCCATATTATTTATTCCTATTTTATAAAATTTGTTTTAACGAAAAATATTCTGGTATGCTTTATAACCGTTTAAATAAGCAAAAGTCAACAATAATTTTAAAAAAAATGAAATTTTCTTTGCGATTTTTGAATTTATCGGGTAAAAATGGCGCTATGAGTGAAAAAAAACAAAGATCAAGAAAATATTTTGCCCCGCAAAATGAGGGGAAAGTTCATGTTTGCGATTTTCCGGGGTGTTCTAAAAAAGGCGAATATCGCGCTCCGAAAGATAAGACGTTGAAAGATTATTATTGGTTTTGTTTGGAACATGTGACGGAATATAATGCTGCTTGGAACTATGACGGATCGGCGGATGAAGCTGAAGATGAGCACTTAAAACATAAAATGCATTTCAAAGGGTTTTCTTCTAAAATCAAATATCAATTCGGTTATGATTTTATTGATGAACTCGGCGACGGATTTTATTTTAATGATCAAAAAGGACGCTCGGCATTTTATTTTAATCACAAAGACAAAAAAAATGCGGCCGTGCTTGATATTTCGCTTGAAAATATAAGCCTCGAATCGCTTAAAAAACAATATAAAAAACTTGCGCGTAAGTATCATCCGGATATGAATGCGGGGGACAAAGCTTGCGAAGAATTATTTAAAAAAATCACAACCGCTTATCACGAATTGGAAAAGAAGTTGAAATAGGTTTCTATAAATAATTTGTTTGGCCTGCGATTTTTTGCCACTACTTTTGACGATGATCCTTGCGTATTAGAATTTTATGTGCTTAACTTTAACTTACTATATGGTCAAAACAATGATTTATACTTTTTATAATTTTTTACTCTTGCCCCTACTTTTGACGATGAGCCTTACTCTCTGACCACCAATAAAAAACCTCCCTTGCGGGAGGCCTTTTATTAAATAGTTTGGAGGGGATGGCCTCGACTTTGCTCGGCCGCGCCTACGCTCATCGGCTTTCAGCCGACCGCGATACTTTCGTCTCGCTTTCGCTTGTCGTCGAACCCCCTTCCTCGGGGCTTGCGATTACTCTCTGACCACCAATAAAAAAAACCTCCCTTGCGGGAGGCCTTTTTTATTGGTGGTCAGAGAGGGGATCGAACCCCCGACACGAGGATTTTCAGTCCTCTGCTCTACCAACTGAGCTATCTGACCGATTGAAAATCGCTCTTCTTATAATCGATAAATTTTCAAATGTCCAGTAAAAAATTAAAAATTATGCACTTTTTTGCGCCAACATCTGTTGAATCGGTTTGTAAGAGAGGCGATGCTCGGGCGTAATGCCATATTTTTTTAATCCCTCAATATGCTCTTTTGTGCCGTAACCTGCGTTTTTTTCAAATCCGTATCCTGGGTATTTAAGCGCCATTTCTCGCATCAATCGGTCACGATAAACTTTTGCCATAATTGAGGCGGCCGAAATCGAATAAGACAAGCTGTCGCCCTTGATAATGCAATGTGTCGGACATAAAAATTCTTTTGGTGTTTTGTTGCCGTCGATCAGAGCAATATCCGGCTTGACGCTCAAATTTTGAACGGCGCGTTTCATTGCCAAAAAAGAGGCCTGCAAAATATTGATTTGATCGATTTCTTTGGCCGAAGCTTCACCTATACCATAGCATAATTTACCTTTTTGCGATTCGTTTTGAATAATACAAAAAAGTTCTTCACGTTTTTTGGAGGATAATTTTTTGGAATCGTTTAAATGTGCCAATAAAAACGGGTCGACATCGCGACTTAAAAATATGACGGCGCCGGCAACAACCGGACCGACCCACGGGCCGCGTCCTGCTTCATCACAGCCTGCAATGTAACCTTGGTATTTGTCTTCTGTTTCAAAGGTTGGCATTTGTTGTTTCCTCTTTGATGGTGGTTTCGGGTAAAAGTTTTTTTAATTTTTCAATGCTTTTTTCATCACAGTTGAAGTTCAAAAAGATTTGATCATCTTGAGGGTCTTGTTTAATGACGTCGGCATATTGATAAATTAAGCTGATGGCTTTTCCGTCATCAAAGGCAAGGTGCACAGAATAGGTTTTTTTTGCTTTATTTAATTTTTGTTCAATGAGTTTAAGCAAGCTTTCTTTACCGTCACCGTTTAAGGCGGACATCGCAATCAGCCGATTTTTGCGCCGGCTTATTTTTTGGCTTAAGGCTTGGCGGTCAGTTTGCCCGAGCAAATCCGTTTTGTTTAAAACCTCGATGTAATTTTCTTCGTTTTCGATATTTTTTAAGCCCAAATGGTGCAAAACATCCAGTACATCTTTGCGCTGAACTTCGGTATCGGGGTTTGAAATATCGCGGACATGGATGATGATGTCTGCCTGTAAAACTTCTTCTAATGTTGAGCGAAAAGCCATCACAAGTTCATGCGGCAGGTTTGAAATAAAACCGACCGTGTCCGAAACAATCACTTCAAGGCCGTTTGAAAGCTTAATTTTACGTAAAAGCGGGTCTAAGGTCGCAAACAGCATATCCGCAACCATCGTCTTATCTTTTGTCAGCAAATTAAAAAGCGACGATTTACCGGCATTTGTATAGCCTGCGAGTGCAACAATCGGGTAGGGGACTTTTTTGCGATTTTGGCGTTGAAGCGCACGCGTGTTTTTGACTTTTTCAAGTTCTTTTTTGATTTTGACGATTTTATCGTCGATGATACGCTTATCAAGCTCAATTTGTTTTTCACCCGGGCCGCCCAAAAAACCGGCACCGCCGCGCTGGCGTTCCAAGTGCGTCCAACTGCGTACCAATCTTGAACGTTGGTATGTCAGGTGTGCCAATTCGACTTGTAACTTGCCTTCATTTGTTGCGGCGCGCTCACCGAAAATTTCTAAAATCAATGCGGTTCTGTCAATGACTTTGATATGAAGCGTTTTTTCTAAATTGCGCTGTTGTACCGGCGAAAGATCTGTATCGACAATCATCAAAAAGACATCATTTTCAGTGATTATCGGCATTAAATCATCAATAATACCCTTTGAGAAATAGGTGGCCGGTTTAATCTCTCTTATTAAGGCGAGTTTTGAATAAACAACGTCAATATTAATGGCAAGGCTCAGACAAACAGCCTCTTGCAAACGGCTTTCAGGCGAAAGACGCTTATTGTCATGCATTTGATAGGGGCAAATGACAATGGCTTTTGTCTTGCTATTTTGCTCTAACTCAAGCAATATCAAGCTTCTGTGACGTCGAGTGCTTGCGAAGGCATAATTGTCGATACGGCATGTTTATAAACAAGCTGCGTATGTCCGTCGCGTCTGAGCAAAAACGAGTTGTCATCAAAAAAAGTAATAATGCCTTGCAATTTGACACCGTTGATTAAAAAAACGGTAACGGCGATCTTATTTTCTTTAATGTCGGTTAAAAAATCGGTCGGTGCATTGTTTGTCATTTTTTTTATTCCTTATCATTATTGACCTACAGTTTTAACAATAAGCAAATATTTTAAGTTGTAAAGTTTGTTTTTTTATAGCAGGGGATAATTTTTT
>CACXFX010000084.1 GCA_902767055.1 uncultured Pseudomonadota bacterium | reverse complement strand
GGCAAAAAATCCGCATCTGCCGTGCGCATCTTTTCATAGGGGATATGATCGGCATCTTGCCAAAAGACATCAACCTCATCTTTTTTGGCACTGATTGTTCCCTCAAATTCGGTTGAAAAATAGGCATAAACTTTGATATCCATCGTCGGAAATTCCATCACCCCGACAAATTTCGGATTAAAAATCGTCAACCCCGTTTCTTCAAATGTTTCACGTGAAACACAAGCCACCATGTCTTTATCGCTTTGTTCTTTTTTACCGCCCGGAAAATTGACGAATCCTTTATTCATACCGCGGTGATGCCTGATCATCAAAAACCGATTGTTTTTGATATCTTTGATAATAGAAAGTGATGCTTCTCTCATTTTTTATGTCCTTTTTTTATAGTTCTTTTTAAAATTTTTAATCGTTAAAATATAACCGGCAACAACGATTCCTGCCGCTCCGACCCAAGCAATCGGCGAAGCGTAAAAAATGCCGCGATACCCCATCACTGCCGCCAAATAAATTGCCGCAAACGAACGAAGAAATAATTCCGCAAAACTCGCGATAAGCGGCAAAATAGCCTTGCCCATACCCTGCAAAACATTTCTGAAAATAAAAATCAGCCCCAAGAAAAAATAAAACAACGTGCTGATTGATAAATAACTTCTGCCCGTTTCAATAACCAAATTGTTTTCTTGATTTAAAAAGACGGAAATCATATCTCGCCCGACAAAACGGACCAAAAGCGACGCACTGAGGCTGATTAAAAACGAAACAATCACCGTAAATCTCACGCCTTGGCGGATTCGCGCCAATTTTTTTGCGCCGCAGTTTTGTGCCGAATATGTTGCCATCGCCATACCGAGTGCCAAAAGCGGCTGAGTGGCCAATTGTTCAATCCTCAATGCCGCGGTAAAAGCGGCAATAATATCCGGCCCGAAAGAATTACATGTGCTTTGAATAACCATCATACTAATAGAAAGCACCGAAAATTGTACTGACATCGGTACCGCAATTTTGAGCCCCTCTTTTAACATATTTTTATCATAGCGCCAATCGGATTTTTTTAAGCGAATAATTTCAAATTTTTTATAAACATATATAACGCATAATATCAAAGCAATAGCGGTTGCCAAAAGTGTCCCGAGCGCCGAACCCGCAACCCCGAATTTGAAAAAATAAATCAGCACAAAATTAAAAACAATGTTCAAAAGTGTCGAAAACACCAAAAAATAAAGCGGTGTCTTGCTGTCACCCAAAGCACGGATTACCCCCGAGATTAAATTATAAAAAACAATAATCGCAAGCGAAAATGATAAAATACTCATGAAAGTATAAGCATCATTTTCAATCTCTAAGGGCACATTCATCAATCTTAAAATCGGGCGCAAGAAAAAGACCAAAATAATTGTCATCAGAACACACAAAACCGCGCACGCACGCACGGCATGCGTGATTGACGAGCGCACGCCGTCCATATCTCCCGCCCCGAATTTTTGCGCAGTAATAACCGTCAATCCGTTTGAAAAACCGAAAGATATCAATAAAAACACAAAAAATATCGGTGCCGTTGCACCAACGGCGGCCAAAGCATTAACGCCAAGCAAGCGCCCGACAATCAAAATATCGGTAATATTATAAAGCTGCTGAAAAAAGTTGCCGATCAATAAGGGCAAACAAAACAGCACAATCAGTTTTGCGGGATTTCCTTTGGTTAAATTTTGTATCATAATATATACTTTACCTAAAAAAACCGGCTAAAGCCGGTCTTAAAATTATTGATACTTCACAACCAAAATCTCAAAAGATTTTTTGCCGCCGGGGGCCATAAATTCAACCGTATCACCGACTTCTTTACCAATCAATGCTTTGGCAATCGGAGATGAAACCGAAATAAGATTTTTTTCGATATCGGCCTCATAATCACCGACAATCTGATATTCTTTTTCGGCATCGGTATCCGTATCGGCAACCAAAACCGTTGCCCCGAAACGAACGATGTCACCGTCCATTTCTGTGGGGTCAATGACTTGGGCACGGCTCACGACTGCCTCCAATTCTTGAATACGGCCTTCAATAAAACTTTGCTTTTCTTTAGCGGCAGAATACTCTGCATTTTCAGACAAATCACCGTGTGAACGCGCTTCTGCAATCGCCGCAATAATATTCGGGCGGTCAACACCTTTTAAGTTTTTGAGCTCTTGCTCAAGCTGTAAATATCCTTTTTTCGTCAAAGGAAACTTTTCCATATTATATTCTCCTTAAGTCAAATCTAAAACAACCTTAAAAAACTTTAAGGCAGCATAATTTTTAAATTCAGAAAAAATCAGACTGCGATTTTTATAATCACAGCCACCTTATTTGTTAATGAGCCTTTTATAACACATATTTTTCAAAAATCAAGTGTTTTTTTTGTTTTTT
>CACXFX010000083.1 GCA_902767055.1 uncultured Pseudomonadota bacterium | reverse complement strand
TAGACAGCCTCTAAGATTGTCTGTGCACGGCCGTGTTCGTCTTCGAGCTTGTCTTTGAGGCCGGCATAGAGCGTCAGGTGCGAAGTGATGAAATTGACGACGTCATCATCGTCAACGTCATAAACGGCCAGGGCGTATTTGCCGGTCAGCTCAAGCAGGCGAGATTTGTAAGGGATATCAAGCTTGTGCTTGAAAACAGCTTCGACGACGGGGTGCAGTGTTTGCCAGTTGTAGTAGAAGCGAGCTTTGTCGTAAAACCCTTGATGGTCGTGGACAAAATGCGCAAAGCCCAAGAAATCTTCCCGATTTTTTTGATAAAATTCGAGGAAGTTGTTTTCTTTAAGTGCCTTGTTGGCGAGCTTTAAGAAGTCTGTGATGCTGCGCACCATTCCTTCAGGCGGAGCGATGGTCAAGCCTTCTCTCCAGCGTTGATAATAAGTTGTTAATCCTGTCATATGGCATAATTGTTTTTGAATTTAGGCAACAGATATCATATTTTTTGTGTTTTGTCAAGAATTTTTTGAAAAGATTTTTTATTTGCGGTTGACAAGTTTCTTAAAATATGTTTTAATAAATGCCAGATGGCAAGGCTAGCCTTGTCATTGAGTGCTCGGTTGAGCACGGGGCTGTAAAAGAGCCTTTGTTTCACGCAATAAGAGATAACGCGTTTTTTTTGATGGCGCTATTTTTTAGTGTTTTATCCCCAAAGTTTTGATTGGGGGACCGGTGGTGATGTCCAAGATCAGAATTTATCTAAAAGCCATCGGAGTCATTTCGTGAAACATGATTCTTTTACTCTCCCGATCGCTCTTGTTGAGCGTTTTCGATTCAATTGTAATAGGAGAAAATATATGAAAAAATGGTTTTTTGTTTTGAGTGTTTTAGTCTCAGCAACTTCATACGCAGATTGTGATTCAAGCGGAAAGTGTGTATGGGATTGCTCACCGGACGAAAACAACCCGACTTGTCGGGCCACATTTGAAAACGGGACATTGACAATTTCGGGAACAGGAGAAATGAAAGATTATACGTATCATAGCGATTATGATTTTTCGGTTCGAAAACCTGATACGAAAGACGGATATTTCCTAATGACGAATGCGCCATGGAATGATGAGTTTGGGCATCTTAATCAAATTACAAATCTTGTGGTTGAGGAAGGTATCACCAAAATCGGAAATTCCACTTTAACACATGCAGTTAATCTTAAAAGCGTCAGTTTACCGGAAGGTCTTGAAGCTATTGGCACTCACGCTTTTTATCTGACCGGCTTAACGCAAGTTGAGTTACCCTCAACATTGCAAACTATCGGGAATATTACCGGTTCGGGCGGCGGGTCTTTTCAATACACCAACTTAACAAGTATTGAATTGCCGGAAGGTTTAAAGACAATCAGCAGTTCTGTTTTTAGAAGTACGCCCTTGGAAAGTGTGGTTATCCCCGATTCCGTTGAAAAAATCGGTAATAGAGCTTTTTTAAATACACCGAATTTACAAAGTATCATTATCGGTGATGGTGTGGTAAGTATAGATGCGGAAGCTTTTGCAGGCATATCGGCATATATTTATTGTAAAGATACAGCAGAGCGTTCTTGTAAAGAGCTAATCGGTGAAAATAATTCTGATGCCTTTAAGAAATTAAAGGTATACAGTATTGATGGCAATGGTAAAATCAGAATAGGGGATAAAGTTTATGACAATTTAGGTGATTTGCCAAAATATATATCAAGGCGCATTTATACCGTTGAAGAAGCCAATGCCGTTGCGGGCAGAATAAACCGCGTGTCGATTACGTACAGATAAAAGCAAAATGAATTTTATATTTTTCGGCCTCTTTGTAAATTAAATTGTGAAGAGGTTGAAAATTTAGCGTGACATCTTAAAGAAAGCTTGTCATATTAGAACAGTTAATCATAAAGGAAAAAAGTATGCAACCTTTATACAGACGCGTTTTAATCAAGCTTTCGGGTGAAGGGCTGATGGGCGATAAGGCTTTCGGCATGTCGCCGGAGGTTTTAACGCGGATTGCCGCGGATATCAGGCACGTCTATTGTTACGGCGTTGAGATTTGTATTGTCGTCGGCGGCGGTAATATTTTCAGGGGCGCCAAAGAGGCCTCAAAAGGTATCAGTCGCAGTGTGGCTGATCAGGTCGGAATGCTCGGCACGGTGATGAATGCGCTTTATCTTCAGGATGCTTTGGAAAAACAGAATGTGCCCGTCAGGGTGATGTCGGGACTTAATGTGCCTGAAGTTTGTGAGCCTTATATGTATCGCAAGGCTTTGAAACATTTGGACCGCGGACGTGTCATTATTTTTGCCGGCGGTACCGGAAATCCGTATTTTACAACCGATACGGCGGCGGCGCTTCGAGCTTCCGAAATCGGATGTGATGCTTTGCTGAAAGCGACACAGGTTGACGGTGTGTACTCGGCTGATCCGAAAAAAGATCCGACGGCCGAGCGTTTTGAAAAGCTCAGTTATACTCAAGTGATTGAGAAAAATCTCAAGGTGATGGATATGACGGCTTTTACGCTCTTAAATGAAAGCAATATTCCGACCGTTGTGTTTAAGCTCGGTGATCAAAATGCGTTCCTAAATGCTGTTTGCGGACAAGGAAAATTTACAATCATTAAAAATTAAAAAGGAAAAAATATGTCAGATATCAATCAAATTAAATCAGATGCCTCTGTGCGTATGGACAAGACCCTTGAGTCTTTAAAGGCTGATTTTTCTTCATTGCGTGCAGGCAGAGCACATGTCAGCTTGCTTGACGGGATTATGGTCGAGGCTTACAGCTCGCTTTCGCCGATTGCACAGGTCGGTACGGTGTCAACGCCGGATGCCAGAACGTTGTCGGTCAGTATTTGGGACAAATCACTTGTCAAAGCAGTCGAAAAAGCTTTGCGCGAAAGTGATCTCGGGCTTAATCCGGCCGTTGACGGAACGCTTATTCGTATACCGATTCCGCCGCTTTCGGAAGAGCGCAGAAAAGAGCTTTCGAAAATTGCGGGCAAATATGCCGAGCAAAACAAAGTTGCTTTGCGTAACATCAGGCGTGATGCGTTAGATGAAGTTAAAAAGCTCAAAAAAGATAATTTAATCTCGGAAGATGAAGAAAAACGCGCGGAAAACGATATTCAAAAATTAACCGATGAGGCTGTTAAAAAAGCAGATGAATTACTTGCACTAAAAGAAAAGGACATTATGCAGGTCTAAAATGGAAAAAAACATTTTGGAACATATCGCCATTATTATGGACGGCAACGGACGTTGGGCTTTGAGCCGCGGTTTGCCGCGTACGGCAGGGCATAAAAAAGGTGCCGAGGTATTGCTTGAGATATCAAAGGCGGCAAAGCAAATGGGGGTCAAGTATTTGACCGTTTATGCTTTTTCAACCGAGAATTGGAAGCGCTCAAAGGATGAGGTGGATACCTTAATGGGTTTGCTGAGACAATATCTTTCAAAAGATTTTAATGAGCTTGTCAGTCAGGGAATACGTGTTCGTTTTATCGGTGAGCGCGATATGCTGCCCTCCGATATTCTCGAAAAGATGGGAGAACTTGAAGAGAAAACAAAGGATAATCTTCAGGCGACGCTTCAGGTTGCTTTGAGCTATGGTTCGCGCGCGGAAATCGTACAGGCCGTCAAGGGTGTTGCCTCAAAAATTAAAAATGGTGATATGTCAATAAAAGAGATTGATGAAAAAACATTTGCTGATATGCTCTATACAAAAGATATTCCGGATCCGGATATTTTAATCAGGACAAGCGGTGAGCAAAGATTGAGCAATTTTTTGCTTTGGCAATTGGCGTATGCCGAGTTTTTCTTTGTTGATACGTATTGGCCTGATTTTACGGGTGAGGAATTAAAACAAATTATCGAAAAATATCAAAAAAGGGACAGAAGATATGGTAAAAACTAAATCAAAAAAAATAAAACTGAGCTCACTTGGTAAACGGATTTTGGCGGCATTTGTGATGTTGCCGATTGTCGTCGGTGCGTTATGGTTCGGTTATCCGTATGTTGACATTTTGACATTTTTGGTCGGTGTGATGCTGTCATGGGAATGGGCATCCATGGTGCCGTCGCGCAAACCGATGGTCTATCTTTGCGCATATATTTTGGCACTCGGTGTGTCGATTTTTATGTATAGCACGTATGCGATTGTTTTGACGATTTTGGGTACATCGCTTTTTGTCTTTTTGAAAGCGCGCAAAGAGCCGGAGCGCTTTTTATTAACGCTTGGTGCGCCGTATATCTCGATCGGTGTCGGGGCGTTGATGTGGATTTATCATGATATTTTTTCCTACGGTCCTTATAATTTTTATATGACGCTTTGGTTTTTGTTGATGGTTTGGGCGATGGATGTCGGTGCTTTTATTGTCGGGACGAATTTGAAAGGGCCTAAGTTGGCGCCTGCGATCAGTCCGAATAAAACATGGTCCGGTTTAATCGGGGGTTTGATTTTGGCCATAGCTGTCAGTGAACTTTATTTTCAAAGCTTGGCCGGTTTGAAGTTTGTGCGTATTGACGGTAATACCGAGTTGTTTTTTGCAATGCTCGGCGGTTTGGTCGCACTTATTTCGCAGGTCGGTGATTTGATTGAATCGGCTATCAAACGGCATCTTAAAATCAAGGATTCTTCAACGCTTATTCCGGGGCATGGCGGCGTGTTTGACCGTATCGACGGTTTGATTTTTGCCGCACCTTTGGTCTACTGGCTTTTTGCGTATGGTCTGTGGTATTTTTAATTAAAGGCTGGCATTAAATAATGTGGATGTTGAATTTTATATATTATGTTGTCCCATTTATCGTTGTTCTCGGTATATTGGTTTTTATCCATGAATTTGGGCATTTTATTGTTGCCCGATTGTCTGGTGTCGAGGTCAGCGCTTTTTCAATCGGGTTCGGTAAAGAGCTTTGGGGAAGGCGCGATAAATACGGCACGTATTGGAAATTGTCCGCGATACCGCTTGGCGGATATTGCCAATTTTTGGGCGACGGTGATGCGTCTTCTTCATCAAATGAAGGTTTGGAGAATTTAACCGAAGAGCAAAAAAAACATGCCTTTGCTTTTCAAAATCCGTTTAAGAAACTGGCGATTGTGTTGGCCGGGCCGGGGTTTAACTATTTGTTTGCCATACTGATTTATTTTGTGCTGTTTGCCGCATTCGGCAGATTTAGTGTGCCGCCGGTGGTCAATGAAGTGATGGAAGGCGGTGCGGCTCAAAGCGCGGGGATTGTGGCCGGTGACAGAATTACAAATATTAACGGGCACGAAATCAAAGAATGGTCGGACATTTCAAAAGAAGTTCTTTTGGCGGCAGATCATCAGGTCAGTTTGGATGTTTTGCGTGACGGCAAGACTTTGCATTTTGATATTGCTTTACTTGAGATGGACAAAGAGCAGCGAAATAAAACCATTCAAAAACAATATATGCTCGGTGTAAAATCCGTCGGTGTACTTGAATTTACGCATGAAAAATTGTCTGTTGCTCAGGCATTTGTTCAGTCATGCAAAGAGGTTTGGGATGTTACTGCGATGACGCTTCGCGGTGTCGGGCAAATGATTACGGGTGCACGATCGAGTGATGATGTCGGCGGTATTATTCGTATTGCCGAAATGTCCGGCGATATCACCAAAAACGAAACATTTTTGGATTTTATCACATTTTTGGCCTTGCTTTCAATTAATCTCGGGCTGATTAACCTGTTTCCGATTCCGGTTTTGGACGGCGGACACGTGGTGATTTTTGTTCTGGAAATTTTAAGCGGACGCCAAATCAGCGAAAAAGTCAAAGAATACCTCTTTAAGGCAGGTTTTGTTTTGCTGGCTTTGCTGATGGTGTACGCGACCAAAAACGATATTGTTCATTTAATCAACAGATTCTTTTCTTAAAATAGGAATAAAAACATGAAAAAAACAAATTTTTTACTTCTCTTAACGACTTGCGGTGTTTTATCGCTTGAAGCATCGGCTTTTGATTTGAAAAAAATCGATGTCAACGGCTTAAAGCGCGTCGAAAAGGAAACGGTTGAAGCTTATCTCGGCTTGAAAGTCGGAGAAGATGTTTCACAAGACGAGCTGGATGATTCGTTTAAGAATCTTTATGCTACCGGTCTTTTTTCGGATATTAAAATGGATACGGCAAAAAACGGAGTCTTAAAAATTGAGGTTAAGGAAAATCCGCTGATCGGCGAACGTGCTTTTGACGGCAATAAAAAAATCAATGATAAAGTATTGTCGGCCGAGGTGGCAAGCAAGCCTAACACGATTTATAATAAATCGAAAGTTTTGCAGGATGTTCAACGCATTATGGCCGTGTATAAAAAAGCCGGTCGTTACGGGGTATCGGTCGAGCCGAAAGTCATTGAGCGTGATGAAAATCGTGTGGATTTGATTTTTGAAATCAATGAAGGCAATAAGGCAAAAATCGATAAAGTCAACTTTTTCGGTAATAAACACTATTCGGCCGCTGATTTAAAAGGCGAAATCATGAGTCGCGAATCGCGTTGGTATCGTTTTTTCAGCAGTGCGGATAACTATGATCCCGAAAAAATGAATTATGACAAAGAGTTGTTGCGCCGTTTTTATAATGAACGCGGATATGCCGATTTTGATGTTACGTCTGCGGTTGCGGAATTGGCACCGAATAACAAATCTTTTATCTTGAATTTTACCGTTGATGAAGGACCTCGTTATAAAATCGGTGAAATCAGCATCGACTCTGAAATTAAAGATGTTAATATCAAAAAACTTTATAAAAAAGTCGATTTTGAAAAAGGTGATTGGTATAACAGCAAAGATGTTGAAAACTCTATCAGCCAAATGACGGAGCAGCTCGGCAAAAAAGGGTTTGTCTTTGCTGAGGTGGTTCCGAGCTTTGAGCGTCATGAAGACGGTGTGATAGATGTGGCGTTTCATATCACTCAAGGTGAGCGAATTTTTGTTAATCGTATCAATATTACGGGCAATACGCGGACATTAGACGAGGTGATTCGTCGCGAAGTTCGTTTGGACGAAGGTGATGCATTTAATGTTTCAAAAATCAGAGATTCGCGTCGCAATATCGAAAATCTGAACTTTTTCTCCAAAGTTGATATCAATTCCGTGCCACTTGATGAAAGCAAAGCGGATTTGGATATCAATGTTGAAGAAAAATCGACCGGTTATTTCAATGTCGGTATCGGTTATTCAACGACAAACGGTGCTTTGGTTCAGGCCGGTATCACCGAAACAAACTTTCAGGGTAAAGGACAGGAAATCAGCCTTGACGGATCGGTGTCTCAACGTACAAAAGATTATTCTTTAAGCTTTACGGAGCCTTATTTCTTGGGACGTCGTTTAAGCGCCGGTGCGGATTTGTTTTATAGTGACGAAGATTATCAGGATGAAAGTTCGTATGACACGTCAAGTATCGGTTTAAGAGGCAGACTCGGGTGGAATTATACCGATAATCTTTATCACAACCTCAGATACACAATTCGCAATGACGAAATCAAAAATGTCAAAGACAACGCTTCCTACTATGTGAAAAAAGAGGAAGGAAAAACGACAGGTTCGATTATCGGTCAAACGATTTCGTATGACAGGCGCGATAATGCTTATCGGACAAGGGAAGGATATTTCTTATCTTTCGGTCATGATATTGCAGGTTTAGGTGGTGATGAAAAATTCTTCAAATTTGATGTTAAAGCCTACCAATATTATACTTTGGCCGACTACTGGACATTTAAGTTCCATGTAAACGGCGGATATATTGTCGGTTATGGCGGAAAAGATGTCAGATTGTCAAACCGTTATTATCTCGGTGGAAACAACTTGCGCGGTTTTGAGTATGCCGGTGTCGGTGCGCGTGATAAAAAGACGGGCGATGCTCTTGGCGGAAACTGGACATTATACGGCGGATCGGAACTTTCTTTCCCGATCGGCTTGGATGAACTCGGGGTCAGAGGTCGTACGTTTTTTGATATCGGTATGCTGGGCAGACCCGATGATATCAACAAAAAAGATGTTGATTATTCATCAAAGCCGAGAGCTTCGGTCGGTTTCGGCTTTGAATGGACATCGCCGATGGGGCGCATTGATCTTGACTTCGGCTTCCCGGTCATGAAAGAAGATTATGACGAACGTGAAGTTTTCAGAATCAATTTCGGTACCAGCTTATAAGGATAAAACAGATGGCAGACAGTGCATTTTTTAAAAATAACGGCCCGTTTTCATTAAAACAGATTGCTGAAATAACAGGCGCCGTCATCGGGGCAAATGTCGATGAAAATCTGATGATTTCGGATATTTCGACATTGCAAAAGGCCGGTCTTGGCGAAATTTGTTTCTTTTATGATAAAAAAATGAAGGATAAAGCCTCGGAAATTAAAGCATCGGCTTGTGTGACAACCGAAGCATTGGCCGGATTTGTGCCGCAAAATGTGGCTGTTTTGACT
>CACXFX010000082.1 GCA_902767055.1 uncultured Pseudomonadota bacterium | reverse complement strand
TAGCGGTTTGCAATCCATCACCATTCCGGATTCGGTTACATCTATCGGAGACTATGCCTTTGATCATGCGACAAGTCTAGAGAGTATTATCATCGGAGATGGTGTTAAAAAGATAGGGAAAAATGCCTTTAGAAACATGACCGGTAAAGTATATTGTCAAGAAACAAGCACAAGGGACTGTTTTTATCTGATCGGTGTAAACAACACATTAGCGGACGGCCAACTTCAATTGTTTAAAAAAGAAAAAGTAGATGGTGTTGATTTATATAGTATTACCGATAATCAAAACAATAAAATGTACTATGCAACGGCGGACATGATGACAAACAATGTCAGTTGCACGCCCGATGAATGTAAAGCTCTTTTAAATACGCCCGCCGGCAGTCAAATTGCCTTCAAGGGGAAATTTTATGCTTCGCTTGATGGTTTGGCGCACAAAAACCACGTCAAAAAACGCATCTATACCATTGATGAAGTACAAAAACTCGCAGGCGAGAAAAACCGTGTGTCGATTAGGTACAGATAAATTTTAAGGTACGGGGTCGTCGCCCTGACCACCCCACGGATGGCACCGCAAGATACGTTTAAGGCCAAGATATGTGCCTTTGAATATACCGTATTTTTGAACGGCCTCAATCATATATGCCGAGCAGGTCGGTCTATACCGGCAACATCCCGGGAAAAACGGGGAAATAAATTTTTGATAAATTTTAATAAAAAAGATAAAGAATTTACGCATCATCGCTTTCTTCATCAAGCTTTTTACGAGTCGGAGGAGGGGATTTTGTAATGCCTTTAGCCATCATAATGTTTGCTTTTTTTAAAGCCCATTTTAAATCACCTTTGAGCTCGTCAAAAGAGCAGGAAATTGTTTTATAACGGCCGATTAAGACATAATCCATATCACGTTTGGCGCGTGAAGGAAACACTTCTTGCACGGCGGCACGAAGGCGACGACGAATTCGGTTGCGCACAACGGCGCTTCCGAGTTTTTTTGTCGTTGTATATCCGACGTGACATACATTTTGATCAGGATCTTTTTTTAAACTTGGAGCCGCCTGTAGAATAACGCATGATACAACCATCCGAATTCCGTCGGCGACTCTCAAAAAATCTCTTCTTTTCTTTAAATGAAGAATTTTTCTCATCAGATTTTAGGCACTGAGTTTTTTACGCCCTCTTGCACGACGTGCGGCCAAAACTTTGCGGCCGCCGACCGTAGCCATACGTGTACGAAAACCATGACGGCGTGCTCTGACGAGTTTACTGGGTTGATATGTTCTTTTCATAAAATTTCTCCGGTTTATTATTAGTTATTTAAAACCGCCGTAAAATGGCGATTCTCGGGTTTTACATCGCGCCTTATAAAACTTTTTTTTCCCCTTGTCAAGAAATTTTTAGAGTTATGGCAAAAGAATGCTTTAAATCATGCTTTAATCGAAAGGCGTTTGATGCTTAATGCCAGCCCCGTCTTATCATCCGTTTCAAGCAATACGGCGCAAAGCGTGCCGGTGCCTTTTGACGGAATCAGGCGTTCGGTCGGATATTTTTTAAGCAACCTTGCAATCGGGGTTTCTTCTTCAAAACCAAGAACCGAATCATAATCACCGCACATGCCGACATCAGTGATATAGGCGGTGCCTTTTTTTAAAATACATTCATCAGCTGTCGGTACATGTGTGTGCGTACCGAAAATACCCGAAACGCGCCCATCAAAATAATGTGCAAATGAAATTTTCTCGGATGTGGCTTCGGCGTGGATATCAACAATAATCGCATTAACCTGAAAGGGGAGGGCGTATTGCTTCAAAACTTCATCCAAAGCTCTGACCGGGCAATCCAAGGCATCCATAAATACGCGTCCCATCACTTGTGTGATTAAAATTTTTTTACCATTGGCCAGTTCCAAAACAGTCGATCCTCGGCCGATTGTTTGCGGCGGGTAGTTTAACGGGCGAATGATTCTTTTATCGGCATCTAAAAACGGAATAATATCGGGTTGATCAAAAATATGATTACCGGTTGTAATCACATCAACGCCTTTGGCAAAGAAATCCCGACAAATATTCGGAGTCAAGCCAAAGCCATGTGCTGCATTTTCGCCGTTAACAATGACAGCGTCAAGTTTGAGCTCTTCTCTTAAAACAGGGATATTTTTAAAGACAGCCTCGCGACCGGGACGACCAACCACATCACCGCAATATAAAATCTTCATACACTTTCTTTCAATATCATTTAAAGCGGCGGTATATTGAGCTGTGCAATTGAACCGGGCTTAATCTTAACGCTGGAATAACGCATATTTCCCGTTTCAATGACAAAACGCTGACGTCCGGTTTGTTGGGCGGCTAAATCAAAGAAATCGCGGCCGTTCATCTCTTGACGCTGAGGATTCATAATATACAAAACGCATCCCTGTGTTTTTTCAACCATACCGCAACGTGAGCGTCCCTTCGGAACTTCAGCATTTAAGACCACACCTTGAAGGCCTTGTTGGACAACTTTCGGGGCGCCGAAAACAAATTTTCCGAATACAATCCCAAGTAAAATGCAAATGGCGGCAACGATAAGTACTCTTTTATTATCCCATCCGTTATAAACCAGTGCAGGTTGTTCATTTTCATACGTATATGCCTCATCTTCAATATAAGGTGGAATGGCAGAAGCAGAAATTTCATCATTTTGGAGCGAATCTTTATTGATGTCAGGGGTTTGATAAGGAGCAGGGGTATTTTGAGCCTCCGGCGTGTTCTGATAAGGTGGCGTTGATATCGGCGCGTTCTGAGGTTTCGGCCGCTTAATTTTACGCATACGGCGGTTGCCGATAATGACCTCTTGTCCTTGTTCAAAATTATCTGCCATTTGTTTTTCTCCTTATTAAATATTGTTTTTAATGTTCTCGTTTGTTTTGACTGTTTTAATTAAACGAGGAACCATAAAAATAACGGTTTCGCTTTTTTGCTGATGCGGGGCAAAAATCTCACCGGGCAAGCCGATAATCATAAAATTCTCTCCCAAGCGGCTGTTCACCTTAAAACTTGTAATCTGTCCATCCGTTTTTTCAAGTGTAACCTCTGAAGTAATGCGATTGGTGGCATGGACGGATGCTTTGGCCAAGATAGACAACTCGGATTCCGGACAAGCCATTTTACCGCATTTGCCGACATCAAAACGCGACATCCATAAATCAGGTACAACAAATTTACCCTCGGATACGGCTTCGACGTTTGCTTTAGCACCTAAGAATTTTTGAAGTGTTTTGATATTGATATCGTTGGTTGTTGTCAGAACACGTCCGATGACGCCGGTTTGTGCTGTCGTAATCGAGCCGAAATCAAAAGCTTCAAGCAAGCCTTTCCATTCGACATCGCAACCGTCATATGGTGTAATTTTGAAAACGCTCACATCATAGGCAATCAAAGTCGGGTTGTTTTCGAAATAATTAATCAATTGCTTGGTTTTGTTTTTAAGTTCCGTATCTGCGTTAAACGTAATCGAATAATCAACCCAATCGGTTGTCATATCTGTCAATCCGGCACCGCGCAAGACGTCTAAGAGCGCTAAAATAATAGGACGTGTCTTCGGAACATAAACAATTTGTTCTGATTTTTTGGATAAAGTCATTAACTTTTTATCGGCATCGTAATGATAAAAGATACCTGCGGCATTTGTCATCATATTGACAACATCTGTTAATTCACCTTTTAAATCTTCACCTGAAATAGGTGCATAAGGTGCATCTTTTGCCGTCAAAGTAATCCCGGCTTCCTTGGTTAATTGTACAAGTGCTTTTTCAGCCGGCATCGTATCAAACGTAAAACCTGTCACTTCTAAGCGCGGTAAATCATCGGAAGGTTTGACTGATTGCAATTTAAAGGCGGTATTGTTAAAGGGAAGAGTTAAAATGAGTTGCTGCGTTTGCCAATTGACATTGCATCTTAAAGGTGTTTCCAAATCAAGTGCATTTGCGCCGTCAGGTGTGCGAATGGCACTTTTAGAAAGCGGTAAATCAAATTCGGCATTGTCGGAAGCCAAAGCAGTCGGTTCAAAAACTTCATTTTTGGCGGTGCATGAGAGCAACATTAAAAATGAAGCAAAACTGGTCAAAAACTTAAAGTATTTTCTCATTTTTTATCTCCGGTTTCATCAAATGTGTCATAAACGACATCAGGATTCTCTTTTTTGCTTTCTTGTAAAAGCTTGGTCATTAAGTCATCAATATTCATTCCCGCGCCGGCAGTCGGATCGACGGACTTATCAACATTGCTCATAATTTCTTTGACTTTGTTTAATTCTTGAGGGTCTTGTTTAATCATTTCAGGAGAAGAGTTATTTTCAAGTTCCTGCTGATATAGGGCAAGATTTTCTTCTAAAGCTTTGACGCCGCCCGCAATCTTTTTTTCGACGTACGGATAAAGAGGCTTTTTAGATAAAATGTATTCTCCCGTTTCGCAAATTTCTTCCAAAACATCCAGGATATAAGGATAAAAAGGATATTCTTCAAGAGCAATATTACCCATACGAATACAACGTGCGGCGATACGCGAAATCGTCATATCATAATAATCTCTCAAGATCAGATAATTTTCAATATACCAAAGGTCTTCTTTGGTGGCGATATCCGGATTTTTATCTTGAACCATAGCGTACTCCTAAATATTATCTTTAGCATATATAAAACTTTTTGTTTTGTAAATGCCTTTTTTATTCTTTTTTATCATTCGTTTTTTGATCTGCTTTTTCTTTTTTTTCGGATTCGGATACTTCCTGGGAGGTTTCAACGGAAGCGATAATATTTGATATATCATCGTCTTGTGAAAGGCTTTCCTCAGGCGTATCCGTATTCATGAAACGTGCCAGTAAGCTTGCCGAACTTTCAATACCTTCAGGTTGACTGTCGGACTGTGTTTTCAGTGATGTTGAAACCGTATCAGGATTATTTGCTTGTATATTTTCAAATGTTGAAGCACCTGATTGTACGTTTGACATTTGATTTACCTCATAAGGCATTGCATATGTTTCAACGCCATTGGGATCATAAAATCCGTTTGCATAAGCCTGATCATAACCTTGGTAAGCCTGATTTGGCATATTGGGATCATAAAAACCCTGATTGACGTCATAAGGAGCGTAGTTTCCCTGAGGGTAATAAAAATTCTGGTTGTTCTCATAAGGGCCCGTATATGGATTTTGAGCGGCATAAGGGGCTTGATTGTCAAAGTCCTGAGGATACATTTGTTCAGGAATATTTTGCGTTTGTGCAGGTTGAGGATCTGAAGTCGGCTCGGGTTCAGGCTCCGGTTGTGACTGCTCTATATTTTGAGGCTCAGTTTGCGGCTCATCTTCAGGAACCTCAATATATTCCCACTCACTGTCATCATCTGAGCTATCGTCGTCGACATATTCCCATTCCCAATCATCATCGGTATTTTCTTCTTTTTCTTCTTTTTCATTTTTTGAAGGAATATTTTTTTGTTTTTGATTGGTTTTCGAAGCAACAGGTGTCGTTTCGTTTTTATCAAGCGATACGGGGTCATCATCAATTTCATCAAGCGAGGCCGGTGTGCCTGCATTAAAAATTTTATCTTCTTGTCCGTCTTCCGTGAGGCCTTCTCGCATATTCCGTCTTTCTTTAATTGAACTAAAGATACGTTTTGTCAGACTAAACAGTTTAGACGCTTCAGCATTCTGTTGTTGCTGGGCTTCAGCTTTGAGTAAAGCTTCAGCCGCAGCCTTTGCTAAAGCCTCTGTTTGAGCTTTGGCAATTTCTTCTTGACTTTTAACTTCAGGCTCTTCAATTTCTTCATTTGTTTCAATAATTTCATCTTTCAGCCATTTTTCGGATTTATTTGAATCTGTTTTGCTCTTTTTATTTTCGTCAGATTTTGAATCTGTTGATTTATTTTGCAATACATCTTTTAAGATATTGGCCATGTTCGTCTGTGATTGGATAAAAGCATCGGTTAAAGCTTTCATATCTTTCTCGTGCTTTTCTTCACTGTGCTTGAGCATTCTTAGAACGGAAGCCGGACCATCAAGCTCTTTGCCGTTTTTTGAATTTTCTTCTTCTTTTTTCTTGATTCTTGAATTTTTGTTCTTTGATTCTTTAATACTTTCTTTTTCACTTTCGGATAAAAGTGAAATACCTCGCTTTTCTTCCAATTCTGTAATATGATCGAGCAACATTGAGCCTCCAGGGAGAGTGCTGAGTAAAACCCTTATATCGGAAGGCATCTTCAAAAGAGAATCGTCAAATTCTTTTTGGCGGCGTTCATTAAAAATATGGATTTGGTGATAAATATTTAAATAACGTTGTGCGGTTAAAATCGGATCTTCTTCATCTTTATGCTTGCCGGAAAATTCCGCATTCTTATTTAATTCATCCGCCATTGGTTTTTATCCTCTTAAAAAACTTCTATACAATACACCGTTAAAACATTTTAATAAAATAAGTGTAAATTTCAAGTTAAAAAAACAAAAAAACACCGCAAATACGGTGTTTTTTTAAAGCAATTTGCCATATTATAAATCAATAGCGACAACTTTAACCAACCGATTTAAATTATTAGGATCGATTTCAACCCTTTCATCCGGATTAAAACGGATACCGTAAATTTCGCCGCTATCATTCTCACGAATGCTTAAAACCATTGCTTCGCTCTCGGAAATATAATACAAAGCAATATCTCCGATGCTGACCATATCTTGTGGATCAACAAATAATATGGCACGGCTCGGAAGCAATGTACCTAAACGGCGGGTACATAAGTTAACACCATATGCATCACGCTTGCTCATCAAGCGGAAAGGACAAACCACCTCTTTTGCTTCTTCTTCATCCATATCGATAAAGAT
>CACXFX010000081.1 GCA_902767055.1 uncultured Pseudomonadota bacterium | reverse complement strand
GGGGTGACGATTAAAGATACGAAATCACGCTGGGGGAGTTGTTCGAGCCTTAATCATATTAATTATAACTGGCGAATCGCGCTTGCACCTTATGAAGTGATTGATTATTTAATGGCGCACGAAGTTGCTCACTTAAAGCATCAGGACCATTCTGAGGCTTTTTGGCAGGTACTTGGCGCACTTGATAAAAATTTTGAATCGGGGAAAAGCTGGCTCTCAAAACACGGAGGCGAACTTTATCTTTATCGATAATTTTTCGAATCGGTAAAAAACAGTTTTACATCTTTTATGATATGAAAGAAAAAAAATACCTCTTTTGTGATGTGTTGATAAGTTTATTTTATAATGAAAAATCAATGTGTTAAATCTAATAGACTGATTTTGTTTTGTTTTATTTTTTATCCCAAGGTTTGAAAAAAAAATATGCTTTATTTTGAACAACATAGCATTTTTTCAAAAAAAAATAAAAAAAATTATCTTGTCTAAATCTCTTTATTTTGTAAGATGAGAAACATATCAAAAATCAATCTTTAAAAATTATGTGCATACTATATATTGGTTGTTTACTTTTTATAAACACAATATATTGTATTGTCTAAATTAAATCAAAAACACAAAGGATAAAAATTAAAAATGTCTGATTTAACATCTTCAATGAAGTTTAAGAACACGGGGGCGATGCAAAATGTTTCAAAACGCGACGGGACTTTGGCGCCGTTTGATGCCGTCAAAATTTATAATGCGATTTTAAAAGCCGGTAACACGACGGGTGAACTCAACGAAAAGAAAGCCCGCAATGTGACCGAAAAAGTTTTGCTTGAAATTGAGCTTGTCTCAGATGAAAAAAATGTTATTTCGATTGAAGAAATTCAAGATTTGGTTGAAAAGGTTTTAATTAAAGACAACTATTTTAAGACGGCCAAAGCTTATATTCTCTATCGTGAAAAACGCGCTTGGATGCGCCACGACAAAAAGACGATGGTTGATGTTGAAAGCTCAATCAACGAATATCTTCAAAAGCTTGACTGGCGTGTCAATGCCAACGCAAACCAAGGTTATTCAAACGGCGGTTTGATCTTGAATGTTTCGGGTAAAGTCACGGCAAATTATTGGCTGAGCACCGTTTATCCCGCAGAAGTCGGTGAAGCGCACAGAAACGGCGATATTCACATTCATGATTTGGATATGCTCGCCGCATACTGCGCCGGTTGGTCATTAAAAACATTATTAAAAGAAGGCTTTAACGGTGTTCGCGGTAAGGCTGAGGCTAATCCGCCGAAGCATTTGTCGGCTGCGACAGGTCAAATGGTCAATTTTATGGGGACCCTGCAAAACGAATGGGCCGGCGCACAGGCTTTTTCATCGGTTGATACTTATTTAGCGCCGTTTATCCGTAAAGACAACCTCTCATACAATGAGGTTAAGCAATGCATGCAAGAGTTGATTTATAACTTAAACGTGCCGTCACGTTGGGGTTCTCAGACTCCGTTTACAAACTTTACGTTTGACTGGGTTTGTCCTGAAGATTTGCGCGATCAGCATCCTTATATCGGCGGACATATTGCCGGTCATGACGAAAACTTTATGCCGATTATCGAAGGTCAGGAAGAAATGCCGTTTACGTACGGTGATTTAAGCCAAGAAATGGCGATGATCAACCGTGCTTATATCGAAGTGATGATGGAAGGTGATGTTTTGGGCCGTCCGTTTACATTCCCGATTCCGACATACAACATGACACCTGATTTTCCGTGGGAAGATAAAAATACGGAATTGTTGTTTGAAATGACGGCAAAATACGGTATGCCTTATTTCCAAAACTTTATCAATTCTGTGTTAAAGCCGGGGCAAATCAGATCAATGTGCTGCCGTTTGCAACTTGATTTACGCGAATTACTCGCCAAAGGTAACGGCTTGTTCGGATCTGCCGAGCAAACGGGTTCGATAGGTGTTGTGACATTTAACTGCGCACGTTTGGGTTATGTTTATAAAGGAAATGAAGCCGGCTTGTTCGGCCGTGTTGATGAGTTGTTGAACATTGCGCAAACATCTCTTGAAATTAAGCGCAAAACGATTCAAAAATTGATCGATGACGGTTTATATCCTTATACAAAACGTTATCTCGGCACACTTCGCAATCACTTCTCGACAATCGGTGTGAACGGTATCAATGAGATGATC
>CACXFX010000080.1 GCA_902767055.1 uncultured Pseudomonadota bacterium | reverse complement strand
ACCACGCGCCCGTAAACTTTGCCTTGATACTCATAAATCTGAACAACACTTTTGGGCGTGTTTGTTTCATCATCAATCGTGGTCCAATATCCCACAACATCATCTGAAGCCCAAGACACAAAAGGCATAAACATCAAAGCTAAAAGCAGAATTTTTTTCATATTTTTTCTCCTTAAATAATCACAAAACATGATGAGTATATCAAGTGGATTTTCTGTGTCAATAAAACAAGCAAAATTTATCTCATAATATTTTAAAATACAAAAAAAGCCCGACTTAATGAGGGACTTTTTTTACAATAAAATCTGCTTTTAAAAAACTATTTTTTCAATCTTGCATAAATAGTCAAAATTGCAGCTACGGCAATCGCAACAGATACAATTTGACCAATATTAGCCGGCAATTTTTCCAAAAAATTATACCCGAAAGCCATTAAACCATAGTTCAATGCTCCGACAACAACCAGCCAATAACAAATAACATTCAACATATTTTTTCCTTTCTAAATTCAAATTGATAAATTAAAATTCTACAAATAAATTCCAATTTACATTTTGACTTTATAAATCCAAATAAGTAAAAATTTAGCTAATTATTGCATTATTTTTTATGATAAAACTCAACGATAAGCATTGTAATATCATCAAATTGCGGAGCACCTTTGATAAACTGCTGAATTTTTTTGTATATATATCCCAATGTATCCGATAATGATAATTCCTTTTGATTCAGGACTTTAAGCAAACGTTCTTCCCCAAAAAATTGACGATCTTTTGTCTGGGCTTCAGTTACACCATCCGTATATAAGAATAAACGGTCATTTTTCTTTAATTTGATTTCTTCAACCTGGTATTCATAACCTTGTTTCACACCTAAAACCATATTTCTGATTACATTAAGATATTTATATTCTTTTTTTGTCTGATATAATGGCGGACAATGTCCCGCATTAACATATTCTATTGTACCTGATCTTAAATCTAAAATACCGACAAAAGCCGTCACGAACATCAATGGTGCACTGCTATTGCAAAGAGCATTATTGGCTCTGCTTAAAGCTTCTTTTAGCGGATATCCGGCCTGTAACATATTTTTAATAACCGTTTTGGCCGACATCATATACAGCGCTGCCGTAATTCCTTTACCGCAAACATCTGCCATAACAAGACCATAATGATTTTCATCTATCGGGAAAAAGTCATAAAAATCACCACCGACTTCACGTGCCGGCGTCATAGATGCGACTAGTTCAAAATACTCATTTTTCGGAAAATCTTTTGGTAAAGCGGAATCTTGAATCGTCTTTGCAATTGCAAGTTCTGATGCCATCCGTTCTTTTTCGCTGGATACTTTTGCCAGCTCCGTCAAATGCGTTTTAATATCCGTTTTCATTTTGTTAAAAGACGCGGCAAGCTTAGCCAATTCAGATGGCTCATCTAAATGAATAGTTCTGTCTATATCTCCCTGACTGATTTTTTGAGCAATATCCGTTAATGTGATAATCGGTTGATTGATGTTACGCTTTAATATTTGATACAAAACCGCAACAATAAACAAAATACAAATCAACAGGACACTTAATAAAACGCTTAAATGATGAACTGCATTAGCAAACAATTCAAACAAAGGAACATTGACGATTAAAAACATTTCATTGTTTAATCGTTTGATATAAGGAATATATTTAACACCTTTATATTCAAAAACAGTACCTTCTTTTAATTCATCCGAAAACCATTTCATCGTTTCTAAAGATTTTCCCATAATTGTTGAATTATCAATCCCGGGTTCGGTCGTTGCAATAATATAATCATTTGTTTTATCTGCAAATAAAACAAAACTGTTGGGAGTGGGTTTAATCTTTAAAATAGATTTTAAGATTGTATCCAATTCCCAGTCCACTGTTGCCATACCGACTAAATCTTTGCCATCATAAATACCGGCACCAATTGTTGTCATCAAAATATCAAGCTGAGTGCTTTTATAGGGTCTGGACCATGATACACGTTTTTTATTTAGCAAGTCTGTTTTAATCTCCGCATACCAATTTTGCTTAAAATAATCAAAAGTACTATTCACGCAAGAAGGAAGCATTTCAATCGTTTTGTTGTCACTCCAAACGGCGTGAATACAACTTATTTCTTGATTTTTATATACCTTATATGGCAGAAAATAGATACCGTTTCCCATAGAATTCGGATAATTGTGTAAAATTTGTGCGGTAAAAAATTCGCCGACCATTTGTTGTTTACCTTGTTTGTAATAAACATCACCCATTAAAGCTAAATCAAGCGCGTTCTTTTCAAGCGCCGCAATTTCCGTATTGATTTGCCCTTCAAAAGCTGTGATGGAAGAATCATTACTCCCAATAAGCAATTCTTTATCGTGGTAAAAAGCCATAATTGCCACACCGACCACGATTGCCCCCAATACAAACAATAGTGCAAAAGTCACAAAAACAATTTTTGATTTAATACTTGTCAACATTTTTCCTTCTTTCTATGTTAAACTAAAAAAACATTATATATCCAACATTTCCTCAAAACTGTTGAAATGAAAGAAAATATGATGTTTGGCATTTGCAATAATCTGTAATTTGTTTTTATAAAAATCTTTTTGAAAAGCAATGTTAAATATAAGATCATTTTCTGCCATAATCGCTTTATCAAATTTCGGATTAATTTTATCTTTATATTCTGCATACATTTTTTGCAACGCCTCAAGCTCTTTTTCACAGCTTTCAATCGTACGCAAAGATTCCAATTTGTTGTATCTTTCGTATTCTTCATCCGTAAACACCATATATTTTCTTCTGAAATCCAAATAATTATCTAAAGTAATATTCTTAAAAACTTGAATATTTTTTTGAGATATACCTAATTTTTCATCAAATAAATACGGATTGCCGCATACCGCTATCTTTTTTCTTACATTCGGGATTTGACCACCTAAAACAGATGAAACAAAAACACCGGCAGAATAAGCGATGATATAAATATTTTTGTGTTTACAAAAATCAAATTCCAATTCTAAATCCTGATAATCATATAAAATCAGGACATCTTTGCAATCATGCAAATTGCCAAATTGATTATAATCACACCCCCAACCGCTGAAAAATATGATTAATTCTTTCGATTTGTTATTTTGATAAAAATACTGCATTTTCTAATCTTTAAAAGATATTATTCAACCTCAAAATTTTATTTCATCTTAATTGCCTGTTTTGCGCAAATATGTGAACAAAGCGAACAACCGACACACGCATTTTTATCAACTGAGATATGCCCGTCAATAAATGATAATGCATTGTGTTCGGATTCACTACAAATCGTGACACACTTACAACATTTTGCACATGAAGTATCGTCAATCTGCGGATAAACCTGCTTTTGCTTATTTAATACTTTATGGGGTGACAAATTGATTATCGCTTTGTTTTTCAAATCGGCAGGACAATTGATCCCCTTATTTTCTAAATAACTCAACAAACCTTTTTTCATCGAATCAATGATAGAATAACCATTAATCATAACTTCTGTACAAACTTGAACCGCATCTGCACCGACACACATGTATTCTGCTGCATTACGCCAATCAGAAATACCTCCCATGCCTAAAATTGGCAAATTACTGTTCTGACGAATTTGAGCAACACAACGCAAGCCTATCGGTTTTATTGCCATACCGGAATACCCGCCATAAGTTGTTTTTCCATTGACATTCGGCATTGGCTCAAACGTATCCAAATCAACACCCATCAAAGATTGTACCGTATTGATGGCGGCAAAACCGTCAACGCCGGTCTTTTCGACAGCTTTAACAATTTCCGCAATACTTGTCACATTCGGAGAAAGTTTTACAAACACCGGTTTTTGAGCTACTTCCATTACCCATTTAGCAATCATTGCAGAAATTTCCGGGCTGGTACCGATAGCCATACCGATACCTTTTTCAGGCATACCATGCGGACAAGAAAAATTAAGTTCAAAAGCATCAATTTCAGAATGATTAAATGTCCTGACAAGGTTTTGCCATTCTTCTTTGATGACAGGTGCCATAATGCTGACTATTTGAACCTTTGTCGGGTGTTTTTGGCGCAAATAGCGAATACCTTCAAGCCACTGACGAATTGTCAGATGACTAAGCAATTCAATGTTTTCAAAACCACAAACTTTATTGCCGATTTTCCATGAAGCATAACGCGGAGATGCTTCAACCATCTCTAAATTATCAGGCGTAATCGTTTTAAATACCGCTCCGCCCCAACCAAGCATAAACGCTTTGTCGATGCCTTCTATTCTTGAAGTCGGCGGCGCCGAAGCTAAAATAAACGGATTTTCAAAATCTATCCCAAGAACTTTTGTTTTCAGTGTTGCCATTGCTTTTTCCTAAACAATCTTCCTTAAAGCTTTTTTTGATACATAAACTCTGACAAAAACAGCCTTATGCTACTTTATTTATTGTTTTTTTGCAAGGGATTTTTAATATTTTACGACTTTTTATAAATATCGTTCAAGAAAAAAATCTAAAAGTTTTATTT
>CACXFX010000079.1 GCA_902767055.1 uncultured Pseudomonadota bacterium | reverse complement strand
GTGTCGATTAAGTACAGATAACCTGCTTATTTCATCGTTTAATCCCCGCTATTTTTCATAACGGGGATTAAAAATTTACTTTATTTTTTGAAAATCAAAACGCGCTCAATGCCTGCTAAATCTTTGACTGTACCGAGATGCACCAATCCTTTGTCCGTAAATATCTCTTTAACGGCTCGTGATTGTCTGCGCCCGACTTCCAAAAGAAGATAACCGTCATCAAAGAGTAAAAACGGCGCAAATTCAGCAATCTTGCGATAGCTGTCCAAACCATCTTCTCCACCGTCAAGAGCCAAAATCGGATCATATTTTTTAACACCGATGTCGAGTTTTTCAATATCTGCTGTTTTGATATAAGGAGGATTGGATACAATGATATCAAACGGTTTTTCAAAAACGCCGACAAACCCGTTATCAAACCAGTTTTTTTCCAGTAATTTTACTCTTTTGGTCAGTTTCAATTTTTTTGCATTTTTCTGAGCAACAGCTAAAGCTTTGCTTGAAGCATCCACACCGACACCTTCAAGATCTTTAACCTCTGCGAGTAAAGACAATAGAATACAGCCTGAACCGACTCCCAGATCAAGCACTCGTTTTGAGCCGTTTGCCTCTATAATTTTTAAGGCTTCTTCAACCAAAATCTCGGTATCCGGACGTGGTGACAAGACATCTCTGCTAACAAAAAAATCATTTTTATAAAATTCACGATGGCCTAAAATTTTATCAATCGGCATGCCTTCCAAGCGCTTTTCGATGTGACGCTCCAACGTTTCTTGAACATTATCATCCCCCATCGGCGTAATCGGCATTTGATTGACATCAACACCCAAAGCATCGGCAATCAATAATCTTGCCTCGAGCCTTGGCGATTCAATCCCGCCTTCTGCCAGAGCCTCTATCGTTTTTTCATAAATTGATGACTGCATTGTTTTAATCCTTTCCTTTTTTTAAGCCGCCATTTTTGCTTTAACCGATGCTGTCAGCTTTTCAAGCGCACGTTTTTCAATCTGACGAACGCGCTCACGGCTGATATCAAACTTGGCACCTATGTCATCCAAAGTCAGCGGTGTATCTGTCAACACATGATTTTTAATAATAAATTGTTCCCGATCGTTTAGTTCCGACAAACATTCAAGCAAAATTTTACGACGCATAAAAGCTTCTTCTTTGCCTGCGACTTTTGCTTCAATATTTTCGCGCGAATCGGAAATTGTATCAATCTGTTCTTTAATCTCATCGTTTGAAGATTGATAAACCGGCGTATTAAGCGATTTATCACCCGAAATACGCCTGTTCATTTCGACAACATCTTTTTCATCAACCACAAGTTCATGCGCAATTTTTTTGACAACCTGTGGCTCTAATTCCTTATTGTCATAGATACCGAGACGTGCTTTAATCCGTCCTAAATTATAAAAAAGCTTTTTTTGCGCTGCCACCGTACCGATTTTGACAAGTGACCACGAACGCAATATGTAATCATGTATTGCAGCTTTAATCCACCAAAGCGCATATGTTGCCAATCTGACTTTTTTATCCGGATTAAATTTTTTAACCGCTTGCATCAACCCTAAGTTTGCCTCAGAAATCATATCCTGCATCGGCAGGCCGTACCTGCGATATGTCAATGCAATTTTAGCGGCCAGTCTTAAATGTGACGTGATCAGTTTTTGCGCGGATTCCAAATTACCGTTTTTAACAAAATCATTAACCAGCTTATTTTCTTCTTCCTCACTTAAAACCGGAAATTTTTTAATTTGTTCTAAATAAGAGGCAATACCGCCGTCATTAACAACGACAGGCAGATTTTTTTGATTATTAACAACAACAAGGCTCGTATTTTTGCTCATCTCACACCTTTTTTAAGGATAAATAAAAGAAAGATGATCATATCTGCCACTATTTTCATCCGCACCGATGATATAGGCCTTAAAGTTATCCATATAAGGATATAGGATAATGTATATGGGCTTTTGTATATCACCCTTTTGACGGCAAAGCAAAATATCTTTCTGCTCAACATGTTGATTGATTTGAAGTTCAATCAAAGCATTGGCCGTCATATAATCCGTTTCGGGTGAAAAATGAGCAATATCAACATTTTCAAAGCCATTCAATTTTTTTAATTTTAAGGCTTTTTTGCGTTGATTGATTGTTGTAAAAACAGGTTTTTCTTCTAAAAAAGTTTTAATGGAATGCAAAGCTTTTTGTTCAAACAAAGGTGTATTGCAGGAAGGTTTTTGAATGATTTCCGCTTTTCCCAATGCATCAAAAGAAGAATCAAAAGCCTGTTCTTGTGCCAGAACGCTGCAAGAAAACAATAAAACAACCGGCAATGAAGACTTTTTCAACAACAAATTCTGTTTTTCCTTAAAAATTGACTGAATTCGGTGTCCTCGGAAAAGGTATCACATCACGAATGTTTGAAATACCTGTCACAAGCATCATCATCCGCTCAAAACCCAAGCCAAATCCGGCGTGCGGCACCGTACCGTATTTACGCGAATCCAAATACCAGTCATAATCTTCTAAACGCATACCGAGTTCTTTGATACGCGCGGCTAACACATCATAGCGCTCTTCACGTTGAGAACCGCCAATCAATTCACCAATTCTCGGCACCAAAACATCCATTGCGGCAACTGTTTTACCATCATCATTAAGGCGCATATAGAATGCTTTAATTTCTTTGGGATAGTTATACACAATCACAGGCTTTTTAAAATATTCCTCAGCCAAAAAGCGTTCATGCTCGGTTTGCATATCAATACCGTATTCAGGTTTATATTCAAATTTTTTGCCTGATTTTTTCATCAACTCAATAGCTTCGGTATAACTGATGCGTGCAAAATTATTATGAACAATATTTTCAAGCGTTTGCTTTAAGGTCGGATCCACAAATTTTTCAAACAATTCCAAATCCGCACCACAATGATCCATAATGTGCTTGACACATGTCCTGACCATATCTTCAGCCGTATCCATATCATCATTTAAATCCGCAAAAGCCATCTCCGGCTCAATCATCCAAAACTCAGCCGCATGGCGTGGGGTGTTAGAATTTTCGGCTCTGAAAGTCGGACCGAATGTATAAATATCACCAAGTGCGCAAGCATACATTTCGCCGTTCAATTGTCCGGAAACGGTCAAGTGTGCGGGCTTACCGAAAAAGTCTTTACCATAATCGACAGATTTTTCTCTTGTAACCGGTACATTATTTAAATCAAGTGTCGTCACCTGAAACATTTCACCGGCACCTTCGCAATCAGATCCTGTGATAATGGGGGTATGAACATACTTAAAACCTTTGTCATGAAAGAATTTGTGAATAGCATAAGACAATTCGGAACGGATACGAAAAGCCGCACCATATTTGTTCGTACGAGGTCTTAAATGTGCAATTGTACGCAGATATTCATCTGTCATTTTCTTTTTTTGCAAGGGATAATCATCGGGTGCAATGCTGTATATTTCAACATTTGTAGCACGTAATTCATACTTTTGATTACCTCCCTGACTTTCAACGAGCGCCCCTGTCACGGCAACCGATGAACCTGTGGATAATTTTTTAATATCCTCATAATTATCAAGGGTATTTAAAGCAATCACCTGCATATTTTTTAGGCTTGAGCCATCACCAACTTCAATAAATGAAAAATCCTTTGCATCGCGACGTGTTTTAACCCAGCCCTTGATTACAACCTGATCAATCGTACTTTGAGCGTCGAGTAAATCAACGATTTTTGAACGTTTTAACATCTTTAAAATATCCCTTTACTTTAACCGAATCTTTTAAACTTTATGCACTATACATCAACAAAATTTAATTGTCCAGCATTGACAACAAAAAAAATACCTGTATATAATAGTGCATTGTTTTAACTTTTGTTTTCAATGGAGTTTTTTAAAGATGAAAAAGACATTGGGTATATTAGGTTGTGTTTCGATTTTGGCTGCTTGTCAGGCTGATATCGCCTCTAATCAATATGGTACAAGTTCAGTCGGCAGAGCCGCGGCAGCAAGTCCGTGTTCTGTGATTAGCGTACGTCAGGTCAATGTCAAATCCGACAACAACGTCGGTATGTTGGCAGGTGCTGTGGCCGGCGGTGTCGGCGGTTATGCTATCGGCAGCGGCAAAACAGCACATAATTTGGGAGCAGTCGGCGGTGCACTGTTAGGTGGTTATGCCGGTGATAAGGCTCAAGGCGCTCTTTCGTCACAAGCCGGGTATGAATATGTCGTTCGCTTAGATAACGGTCAGGTAATGACTTTGACCCAAGGTACGGATGTTTTACTTTCACCGGGGCAAAGATGTATGATTTTGCTCGGTGATCCAGCAAGATTGATTGCATACTAATCTGTTCAAAAATTAAAAAGCCTCCTTTGGGAGGCTTAAAATTTATCTGTACTTAATCCTGACTGTATTCCCC
>CACXFX010000078.1 GCA_902767055.1 uncultured Pseudomonadota bacterium | reverse complement strand
TTATAAATTGGAGCGGGCAATGGGATTCGGACCCACGACATCAACCTTGGCAAGGTTGCGCTCTACCCCTGAGCTATACCCGCATCGTTTCAATGTCACTCTTAATAGCACATAAAAAATAAAATGCAAGCACTTTTTTTCATTTTTTTCACATTTTTTATTTAAAAATGGTTTATAGCCCTTATCGAGTGCTTGTTTTTTAGGTAGAGAAGGGAAAAAGTTATTGTTTTTACGATATTTTATTGACACAAGGTTGGTTTCTGAATCCCTCGGCTCCCTTACATTCAATAAGGGAGCGAACAATAAGGAAAATTGCTATAGGGCGAGACTTGCACTCGTCAAACAGTGATTTTTTTTACCGATACCTAATCGAAATTCGATTGACCGCCCCGGCAACGGTATTGGCTTCATCTAACGTATAGATGCGTTTTGGCATATGTTTTCCTTTGAGCAAATCATCAATTGAGGCGTAAGATTTATTGTTGTATTCAATCGGGTGGTTGGTATTTTCTGCCGCAACCATCGCCGCGCAAGCTTCACCCGTGCAATAGCCTTTGTTTTGTAAAACGGTGGCTTTACAGCTATCCAAATCCGTGCAAGCATTTGTGCCGCTCATCATATCATTAGGCGAGGCAAACATTGTGCCGTCTTCAAGCTTATAAACGCCGGTTTCTTTGGTGTATGAAGTGATTTTTGAACCGATATCCGTATCTGTTTTTAAGGCATTGCAACTTTCATTTGATGATAGGCAATAGATTCTCATCAAATTCGGAATACGTTCTGTTATATCCTCTTCACCATAAAACATACTTTTGTTTAATTCAATATTACCCTCAATCGTTATGTTTTCCAAGGCATTGCTACCGAAAGCGTAAGTACTGACAGAAGTCACACTTTCAGGAATGACAAGATCAGTAATACTTGTTGCGTGTAATGCGGCGTGATTCATAGTTGTTAAGTTTGAAGGTAAAGAAACTTCTGGTAAATCTGAATATTGGAAAGCGCCAAGGCCCAATGTCGTTAAGCTTTCAGGAAGTGAAACTTTTGTAACAGCTGTATCCCAGAAACTATATTGGCCGATACTTGTGATACCACTCTCCACTTCGACCTCATAAATTGATGATGAGAAATCAACCCAAGGTGTATCTGAGTGCCAATATGATCTGTAAACAAGAGTATCTCCCTCCCATTGCGGAAAATTATACATATCTCCGGTGCCGGAAATAGTGAGTTTTCCCGTTTCGGTATTAAAAGTCCATGTACAATTATCACCGCATTTTTCACCTGTTACAATTTCGCCGTATGCATTAAACGCAAAACTCATACTTAAAACCAAAATCCATTTTTTCATACATTTTCTCCTTAAAAAAGGTTGATGTTGTTTTTTGTGGACCCCTTATCCTCGCGCTTTACGCGCTCGAAGGGGTGACGGTTGTCGCCAAAGGGGTGACAAAGAAGGTCGCGCCTTTTTAAAAAGTGGCGGGGAGTAAAAGAATCATAGATTAAGAAATGACTCCGATAACCTTTAGGTTTTAGCCCTGTACATCCATCATCGGCTCCCCGCTGGTTACGGGGACAACTTGTGTGCAAAAAAAACACACTATTAAATACAGTGTTATCCATCACTGCTTAATCTAAAAGCTCTTTTAAGCTCCGCACCCGATATCAGGGCACTTGATAAAGAAATTTCTTTCTTCATCCAAAATCTATTAGAGCATATTTAAAATGAAATGTCAAATAAAATATTTTTCATTGATTTTATATTTTTAAAAAAAATTTAGCAAAATCGCCTTAAAATCCCATTAAAACCAACAAAAAGGAAAATAAAAATGAAAAATCTCGCAAATTATATTGAACACACTCTCTTAAAGCAAGACGCAACCACACAAGATTTTATCAAGCTTTTTGATGAGGCAAAAAAATACCGTTTTTATGGTGTTTGTATCCACCCGACATATGTCAAAACAGCTAAAGAATATTTGAAAAATACACCTGTTAAAATCATTACCGTCGTCGGCTTTCCTCTTGGTGCTAATTTACCTGAAGTAAAAGCATTTGAGGCTCAAAAGGCGATTGAAGACGGCGCTGATGAAATTGATATGGTCATCAATGTTACTAACATCAAAAATAAGGCATGGGATGATGTTTTAGATGATATTGAAACAGTCAAAAAGACTTGCGCAAATACACCGCTTAAAGTTATTTTGGAAACGGATTTATTAACTCCGGATGAAATTGAAAAAGCTTCAATTTTATGTATCG
>CACXFX010000077.1 GCA_902767055.1 uncultured Pseudomonadota bacterium | reverse complement strand
GCTGACTTCGGCTCAGGTGCAGGTTCAGGCTTCATCGGTGTCGTTGTCGGAACAGCAGCAGAAGGTACCAACAATGATGTGTATATTGCTCAAGGTAGTGGTAGAACAGCTATTACAGCAGGTACTAACCAAAGACCGGAAGCTTCCGGACGCGGTGAAGGCGAAGCCTATACAATGGCTGCAGCCATCACAGCTTGTAAAGCAACAAATAACAATGCAACCATTACTTGGAAATTCTACTAAGCCTTTGGGTTTAGCGGGATAAGCCAAAAATTATTATGGCCTTTTTAAATAAATTCATTAAAACATGTAATCCGCCGCGGGTTTCCTCACCCGCGGTTTTTGTATTGTCAACCCACAAGCAAGCTAAAGCTTATTTTTTTATAAATTGCCTCTTTAATTTTGCATTAAAAGCGATTATATTCGAAAAATCGAATAAACAAATTTGGAGAAAGTGTATGAAAAAAGCTTTGTTATTGACCGTCGCAACGATGTTTTTTGTTCATGGTGCAGATGCGCGCAGTCTTGGTACGGATTATTCCATGTTCAAATACTGGCTCAATAAAAATTACGGTTTTGACTATGGTATTGACGTGACATTGATGCCTCAAAGAGGTGCACCGAGCGGTGAATACAATGCTTTTCAGACATATATCTATCCTTATTTGACATGGACGACTTTTAAGAATGAATACGGTACCGGCCAGCTCAATATGGCTTATACGATTGTCAGATACGGCAATCATGATGCCTCGGACGTTGCTTCAAATATGGGGGTTGTCAGCTCAATTAACGATTATGACGATAAGACAAATGAGTTTAACGAATTGTATTATACTTATCAACTTGGCGGTGATTGGGATTGGTTGACGCTCGGTCTTGGTCAGTTTCCGATTTATAATTGGGACGGGTCGGATTATAATTCTAACCAGCAGGTCAATTTTATCAACTATGCTTTATCGCAAAATCCGTCATCGACTTATTCCATCGCCGGTGTCGGCGGGTTTGTCACGGTTGCCCCGAATGATGAGTGGAGCATGACTTTGGGCGCGCAAGATGCTTCTAACGTCGATGGTATCAGCGTGCGTGTCAATGATTTAAGTGACGGGCATTTTACCTCGTTCGGGCAGGTTGAATGGACACCGACAAACCGCTTCGGGGATTTTCAGGCCTCTGTTTTGCTTTATAATCAGCCGGGTGTGAAAGAACAGCCTCAGACAACAAACGGTTGGTCCGTCAATTTGTCGCAAAATTTGGGTGAAAAGTTTAATGTTTTTGCCCGTGTCAACGGTGTTTCAGGACATATGGATACGATTGATCAGTCTTGGTCCGGCGGGCTTGTTTGGCTTAATCCTTTGGAGCGCAATGCGCTTGACCAAATCGGTTTTGCTTATGCGTTAAACAAAATCAACGAAGAAGCTGTCGGTGAGCCGTTGGCGCATGATACAGAGCATGTTTTGGAAGCTTATTGGGCCGTCGGTTTTTCAAAATGGATGACCATAACGCCGGATATTCAGTTTTATATCCATCCTGCGCTTAATCAAAAATCGGATTACGGTACGGCCGTTTCGTTAAGGTTGACGCTGTTCTTGTAGAGCTTAAAACTTTTTACCGCGCCATTTATAAGTGTTGTGCCAACCGAATATTTATATTTTGAAAGGAATATAAAATGTAAATGTTGTGCCGTTTTTGTTGCTTGATGAAACGGTCAAATTGCCGCGGTGGCGCATAATGATTTGTTTGGCAATCGCAAGTCCCAATCCCGTGCCTTTAATGCCGAGATTTTTATGTTCTTGCAGGCGATAAAAGCGTTCTGTTAAGCGGCTTAAGGCTTCAGGTTCTATTTTTGAGCCTTTGTTATTAACCGAAACGGCAAGAGCTTTGCCCTCTGCGACATTGAAAGTTTTTGAAGGGGGAATTTGATTAACTTCTTTAATTAAGATTGTGACACTGCTTCCGGATACACCGTATTTGATGGCATTATCCACGAGGTTTTGTATGAGCTGTTTCATCTGTCCGGCATCGGCCGTGATTTTTTTAAGCCGACTCGGTTTTTCGAGCACGAGATTGATTGCGCGGCTTTGGGCTTTAAGTTGTAGGGCGTCAATGACTTCAAGCGCGATTTTGCCGATATCCGTTTTGTCCGCAGGAATTTGATCTTGTAAAAGCTCTATTTTGGAAAGCGAGAGTAGATTTTCAATCAAATCGGACATAAAAGATGCCTGTTCGGCCATTACGGACAAAAATTGTTCACGCGCGGTTTCATCATTTTTGGCTGTGGTTTGCAATGTTTCGATAAAGCCGGAGATAACCGACAGCGGCGTGCGTAGTTCATGGCTTGCATTGGCCACAAAATCAGACTGAAGTTTTTCGATTTTTGCGGCTTTAGTCAAATCATAGAGGGAAATGACGGCGACGGCGCGGCCTTTGGAAAACCACGGCAATGTTTTGATGTGCGCATAAATTTTTTGCTTGTTCGGGGTGGTATAAAAAATCAGATTTTCAGCCTCGCTTTCTTTTTTTAAGACTTTTTGGGTCGCAGTGATAAAGTTGTTTGAAGAAAAAATATTTTCAATATTCTTTTCGGTTAAATGCTCGCCCAAAAGTTTGCGCGCGGCTAAGTTGGCGCCCAAAACATTGCCCGAACGGTCAATCATCAAGACAGGATCCGGCAATGTATCCAAAACGGCGGCATCGGACATTGCTTCAGCCTCTAAGGCGTCCGTTTTGGCCACCCAGAAACGATGCATTGAATTGACGGCTTCGGCAATGCCTTTAGCCTCTTGTTCGGTAAGGTGCATATCTTCAATATTTTCACCCAAAGCCAGTTTATTGATGTATTTTTTCAGGTGTTGCAATTCAAGCGTCATCGGCGATAAAAATATCATATTAAAAAGCACAATGAAAACATAAGATAAAATGGCAGAAAACGGAGCTAAAAAGCCGAAAATCGCCAAAATAACAAACACAATCGCCGCAGGAGCGGAAAGCACCAAAACACGAGCGGCAAAGTTTGAGTCTTTTTCGATTTCGAACATATCAATCTTTTTTAATTTCATCATAATCTCCGTTTATTTTTTTTAAAAAATGATAGACTTTGAGATAAAATAAGTTAATATGAAAGAAGTTTAAATTCATTTAATAAAATAAAGAAAAGAACGGACGATGACGGATTTGAATGAGGCAGTAACGCCCTCGATGCGACAATATCTCGATATTAAAAAAGATTATCAGGATTATTTGGTGTTTTATCGAATGGGTGATTTTTATGAACTGTTTTATGAAGATGCCGTTGTCGCTTCTAAAGCACTTGATCTCGTGCTGACCAGTCGTTCAAAAGATATGAACGTGCCCATGTGCGGCGTGCCTTTTCATGCTTATGAAAGCTATCTTGCCAAATTGATACGTCAGGGTTATAAAGTGGCTATCGCCGAGCAGACGGAAACGCCTGAAGAAGCTAAAAAGCGCGGTCGAAATGCGCTTGTCAATCGTGAAATTATCAGGCTTGTGACGCCGGGAACTCTAACCGAGAGTAATCTTTTAGATGATCGGAAAAACAATTTTTTGCTTTGTATCTCAAAGGATATGTTAACGCTCGGATTTGCCTGGCTTGATATGTCAACAGGGGATTTGTTTGTCAAAAGAATAGAGACGGATGAAGCAAGTTTAAGCGTTGATATTTATAACATGGTTTCTAAAATCGAACCGAGTGAAATCATTGTTTCAAATGTTTTGTATGCAACAAAAAGTTTGATGAATTTTTTTACCCGATCGTCGGATAAAAATACGGTTTTGCCGATTGAACGATTTAATGTACCAAACGCAATAAACCGAATAAAAAAATTTTATCAAGTCAATGATATATCTTCTTTCGGAATGCTCTCGAATCCTGAGATTTCGGCAATCGGGGTGATTTTGGATTATGTCGAAACAACCCAAAAAGAGCATTTGCCGCATATTAAAAATCCGGTTGGGGTCAACGATGTCAAATATATGGAAATTGATGCGGCGACAAGGCGCAATTTGGAATTGCTTTTCGGCACCGACGGGGCAAGGCAATCTTCATTTTTAAATGCAATCGATAAGACCATTACGGCTGCGGGCGCCAGACTTTTCAGACAGCGCCTGATTTATCCTTCGCTTAATGTTTTTGAAATCAATCGGCGTTTGGATTGTGAAACGTTTTTTATCAATGCCGAGCCGATGTGTAAAGATTTGCGCGACATTTTTAAGACAATGTCGGATATGGAGCGCATTTTAACGCGTGTGTCAAACGGCACTTGTCGGCCGAAAGAATTGGTTTCGTTAAAACAAAGTTTGGCAAGTCTTGCAAGAATTAAGACAATTGTTCAAAATTACGGGCATTACGGCGATTTGATTGCAAAGCTTGAGCCGGCAGTGGTTGATATATTGGGGCGCATCGGTGATTTTAGCCAATTGGTTGATTTTTTGGATCAGGCGCTTAAACATGACAGCGATGAAAATGCGGAAAAATTGCCTGCTTATTTTCGTGACGGCGGGTTTGTGCGTGACGGGTTTGATGTCAGGCTGGACGAATATCGAAATTTGAGCAAAAATGATTCTGATTATACGCAGATACTTGCCGCAAAATATAATGATGAGCTCTCTATTTCGAGCGTAAAAGTCAAATACAACACACTTATCGGCTATTTTATCGAGATACCGAAAAAAGATTGCGACAGTGCATTTAACAATCTGAAATTTGTACATCGTCAGACGGTATTAAATGCCGTGCGTTTTACAACAGCGGAACTTTCGGATTTAGAGCAAAAAATCAATTCGGCCAACAGTAAAGCGCTTGCAATTGAAATGGAAATTTATGATGAAATCGTGACGAAAGTTTTGGCAGAAGCAAAAACGATTTCAAGTTCATGTTTGGCGCTTGCCGAGCTTGATATTGCCTGTGCCTCGGCCGAATTGGCAAGGGCGCGCAATTATGTACGCCCCGTTTTGGATGATTCGCTTTGTTTTGATATCAAAGAAGGGCGACATGTTGTTGTTGAAGCGGCTTTGGAGAAAATGCATGAAGGTCCGTTTGTGACAAACACGTGCCGTTTGGACGGGCAAAAAGACAGATTATGGCTGATCACGGGGCCGAATATGGCCGGTAAATCAACGTTTTTAAGGCAAAATGCTTTAATTGCGATTATGGCACAGATGGGAATGTATGTGCCGGCAAAATCAGCGCATATCGGTTTAATCGATAAGGTTTTGTCGCGTGTCGGGGCCTCAGATGACCTCTCGCGCGGTCGTTCGACTTTTATGGTGGAGATGGTCGAGACGGCGATGATTTTGAACCAATCAACATCGCGTTCGTTTGTTATTTTAGATGAAATCGGGCGCGGTACGGCAACTTATGACGGGTTGTCGATTGCATGGGCGGTGGTGGAGCATCTTGTGGAGGTCAATCAATGCCGCGCGTTGTTTGCGACGCACTATCACGAACTGACCGTTTTGCAAAAAAAGCTTAAAGCCATTTCGCTTCATGCCATGAAAATCAAAGAGTATAACGGTAATGTCGTTTTTATGCACGAGGTGATTGACGGGGTGGCTGATCGGTCTTATGGCGTGCATGTGGCAAAACTTGCGGGTGTGCCGAAGCTTGTGACCAAACGTGCCGAGCAAATCTTAAAAGTGCTTGAAGAAAATTCCGGCGATAAAAAAATCACTTCAATCGAAGATGACTTACCTTTGTTTGCGGTTTTTAAAAAAGACGAAGAGGGCAAAAAGAAAATTTCACCTTTGGATGAGGCTTTGGAAAAGCTCAATCCGGATAATTTAACGCCGCG
>CACXFX010000076.1 GCA_902767055.1 uncultured Pseudomonadota bacterium | reverse complement strand
CTCAATGGAATTTAATAAAAAAAGACTTGCATTTTAAAATAAATGCGGTTACATAGAGCCTTGTATGATTTAATTTGTTTTTTAGGAGATTTTTTATGCCTTCAGTTGTGAATGATAGCTGCATTAAATGCAAAGCTTGCGCCAGTGTTTGTCCGGTTGATGCTTTTCATGAAGCAGAAAATCAATTGGTTGTTGATCCGGATGTTTGCATTGATTGCGGTGTTTGCATTTCAGAATGCCCGCAAGAAGCTATTTCAAACGATGCCGATGCGGATCCGCAGGTTGTTAAATTTAATGCTGAACAAGCTAAAGTTTGCCCCAACGCTAATGACTAATTGCTTAAGGTAGTAAAAAAATCCCGAACTTTATGTGTTCGGGATTTTTTTTATATAAAAGGCAAGTTTCAATAATGAAAATTATTCGGCAACCTGCTTTTTGCTTTTTATAACCACAAAAAGCAAAATGGCAAGCAAACCGACAACCACACACCATCCTAAAGCTGAAAGTTTGGTGTATTCATTATTGTAAGCGACAATAATCGGTGCCACAATAACGGCGACCATATTAACAACCTTAATCATCGGGTTTAAGGCCGGACCTGCCGTATCTTTTAAGGGGTCACCGACAGTGTCACCGACAACGCTTGCTTTATGACGTTCTGAGCCTTTACCGGTATTTTTTGCAATATCGCTCGGTTCATCCTCAATGAGCTTTTTGGCGTTATCCCATGCACCGCCTGCATTAGACATAAACACGGCGAGCAATTGGCCAGAAACGATAATACCGGCAAGAAAACCGCCCAAAGCTTCAACACCGAGCGAAAGCCCCACAAATATAGGAGAAACAATACCGAGCAAAGCCAAAATGATAAGTTCTTTTTGTGCCGCGGCTGTCGAAATCGCAACAGTTGTGCCATAATCCGGCTTTGCTTTATTTTCAAGTATACCGAGGCCGAACTGACGGCGCACTTCTTTGACAATCAAGCTTGCTGCGCGTCTTACCGCATTAATGGCAAATGACGAAAACAACCAAGGCACCGCGGCACCAATCAACATGCCTACGAATACGACCGGATTGGAAACAACGATACCGATATTTTTCAACAAGGTTAAACTTTGGTTGAGGCCTTCTTTTGCCCATGTGCTGTTTAATGCTTGTTGCACATTGCTGACGTCTACCATGTAAGAGCCGAACAAGCTGACCGCCGCAATCACCGCAGAGCCGATTGCGACACCTTTTGTAATGGCTTTTGTGGTATTTCCGACACCATCAAGATCTGCCATAATTTGGCGTGCTTTTTTGGTTTGGGCACTTTTACTGTCATGCCATGCCATTTCACCGATGCCGTTTGCATTATCTGCGATCGGACCAAACGAATCCATGGCGACATTGTTTCCTGTCAAAGTCAGCATACCGATACCTGTCATTGCAACACCATACAAAATGTATGTTACTCTTTCAGATGCGGTTAAACCGTCAATCGTGCCAAAAATCAAAACTGATGCAAAAATGGTCACCGCAATAACCAAAATTGCCCAAACGGAACTTTCAAGCCCGACGGCAAGTCCGCTTAAAATAGTTGTGGCCGCGCCCGTATCCGTTGATTTTTTAATTTCATTAACCGGTGCGCCCGTCGTGCCTGTGAAGTATTCGGTAATTCTATCGATAGCAATGGCTAAAAACACACCGATTGTGACTGCCAAGAAAGGTCTCCACCAACCACCATTGAGGTTTTGTAAATAAAAGTAAGCAACAACGGCAAACAAAATAATCGAAATTGTTGCCGAGGTGGCATAGCCTTTAAAGATTGCCTTCATGGCATTGCCTTTGAGCCCGTTATCTCTGACCGCATAAGTACCGATAATTGAGCAAAACACGCCGATACCGCGGACCAAAAGCGGATAAACAATCCATTCATACATGCCGGTTAAATGCCACAAAGAAAGTCCCAAGATTAAACCGGAGACGATGGTGACTTCATAAGATTCAAAAATATCGGCCGCCATACCTGCGCAATCACCGACATTATCGCCGACAAGATCGGCAACCACAGCCGGATTTCTCGGATCATCTTCAGGGATACCGGCTTCGACTTTGCCGACAAGGTCTGCGCCAACGTCAGCCGCTTTTGTATAAATGCCGCCACCGACGCGCATAAACAAAGCAATCAATGTACCGCCGAAACCAAAACCCAGTAAAGCATCAGGTGCGGCAACACCAAAGATAATAAAAATTAAAGTACCGCCCATCAGGCCGAGACCATCAGTGAGCATACCGGTACAAGTACCTGCGCGATAAGCGATTTTCAGCGATTCGGAAAAAGAACGCTTTGATGCGGCCGTCACGCGCACGTTTGCGGCAACTGCGATACGCATACCGATTTGACCGACGAGCAATGAAAATAATGACCCTAAAATAAAGCTGCCTGCGCGTCCGAAAGCAATGATTAATTTGACCGTTTCATCACTGTATGCTGAAAATCTGATTTTTGCTTCAGCGGAAACGGGAACAATGTAAACGGATAAAAACAGACAGACCGTTAAAATTGCGATCATCGGCAAAATAGATTTAAGCTGTTTGAGCAAATAAGTATCTGCACCTTGCTTAATTGCACTCCAAACTTCAACCATTTTACCCGTGCCGCAATCATTGGACATAACCTGTTTTTTAAGAAACAGGGTATACCATAATCCGATAAAAGCTACGGCCAATACGCCAAATATTGCGTATTGTTCACTTAATTTTAATGCGGAAATACCGTATAAAATATCAAACATAAAACTACTCCTAATATAAAGTTACGCTTTCTTATGTATATCAAATTTAGAATGATTGTCAACTTAAGAGCTGTAAACGGTTGATAAATATACACAAAAAAACCGCCATTGTGTCGGCGGCTCGTTTTTTTTAAAGGCAATATTTTAGAAAAACATTGCCTGAGCTTCTACGCCGTTGATGGCATTTAGGTCTTCAACCAAACGCTCGACATCATCGCATGAAGCGTCTAAAACGATATGTATCAGGCGGATATTGCGTTTTTCATACGGCAAGCCCAGACGGCTGATGATGCAATCCGAAAAATGGTGTAAAAGCGCGTTGACTTCAGGAATTTTATCAAAATTTTGAATTAAAATGCCGAGTGTGGCAATCTGCTTTGTCATAAAATTTCTCCTTTGCGATATGTTATCAAAAGTCACGTTTAGTTTATGAGAGGATTTATTTAAAATCAATCACTTTTTAAATATTGAGCAGGCAAAATTTTTTCAAGAACGGGGTAAATTTTATTTGAGGACTGAATCATGACCGGCGTTAAAAAGGTTGTAACAACCGATACGGCAACAATAATCGGGTAAACAAACGTATCCAATACATCTAAACTTTGGCCGAGCGAGGCGATGATGAATGCAAATTCGCCGACTTGGGCTAAAGAAAATCCGCTTTTAACGGAAGTTTTTAAGGTTTGTCCGGAAATTATAAAGCCCAAAACCGACAATACGGCTTTTGCCGTCAAAACGACAATTGTGATGATAAAAATCGGGTAGGCGTATGTGATAAACATTTTGGGATTGACCATCATTCCGACACTGATAAAAAAGACAGCACCGAAAAAGTCTTTAAGCGGTTTGGTGATATGTTCAATTCGCTCGATGATCGACGATTCGGATAAAACAGAGCCCATCATAAAAGCGCCTAAAGCCGATGAAAAACCGAGCGTGACGGAAAGACATACCATCGAGAGCAACAGTGCAATTGAAACCAGCAATACCATTTCATCATCCAAAAAATTTTTAAGTTTATCCAAAAGCTTTGGTATTGTATAAATGCCGACAATAAAACAAAGTACCAAAAATGACACAAGTTTTAATGTTTTGAGCCAAAGTGTCGCGCCGTCAATGGCTTGACCGAGTGTAAACGTCGGCAACAAAACAAGCAACAAAATGCCTATCATATCTTCAATAACCAAGACGCCAAAGACAAGGTCGGTGAATTTTTGTTTTTTGATTTTTAAATCATTAAATGCTTTGATAATAATTGTGGTTGATGACATAGAAATCATTGAGCCGAGAAATACACTGTCAATTGTGCTCCAGCCTAAAAAAATCCCCGTGACGTAACCGAACAAAGCAAGAAAAAAAATATTCAGCAGTGCAGTCACAAGTGCGGATTTCCCAACACTGACCATTTTGTTGAGGCCGAATTCAAGCCCTAAAGAAAACAGCAAAAAAATAACACCGATATCGGCCCATACCTGTAAATCATTGTTTTGAGATACCGTCGGTAAAAAATAAAGATTAGGTGAGGCGAGAATACCTGCAAGTAAATATCCCAAAACGACCGGTTGCTTGAGTTTTTTAAAAATCAATGTTGTCACGGCAGCATAAACCGTAATCAGCATCAAATCAAAAATCAGGACATTTGCATGATGCATTTTATACTCTTTTTTTATAGATAAGTATGAATGTTTTTTAAAATGACAAGTCTGAGCAAATTAAAAAAATTGTGAAATATTGATTTCTAGTGCTTGAGATTAAGTTTTCTTTGTAGTAACCTGATTTGAAAATGAGGTTAATTTAAAAATAAGGCTATTCAATGAGAACCGTTACACGTGCTGATATTGCAGAAAAAATTTATGAAGAAGTCGGTATTTCGCGCAAAGATTGCGGTGAAATTTTAGATGAAGTTGTTGAAGAGATTTCAAACTGTCTTGCTAAAGGCGAGGATGTGAAGCTTGCTTCATTCGGCTCGCTGATTTTAAGACGCAAAACACCCCGTGTGGGTCGCAACCCAAAGACAGGTGTTGAGGCTGAGATTTCTGCACGTACGGTCATCAGCTTTAAGCCTTCTCAGAATTTGCGCAAAGCCATTAATAAATAAGGAAAAGCCACTTGATTAATAAGTCAAAATCAGCATTTAAAACGATTGCGGAAGTTGCATCCGAGCTTGGTGTGGCAACGCATGTCTTGCGTTTTTGGGAAACGAAATTTAAGGAAATTTCGCCGATGAAAACGAGCTCCGGACGTCGTTATTATCGTCCCGATGATGTTGAATTGATTAAGTTGATTAAAGATTTCTTGTATAATAAACGCTACACGATTGAGGGCGTGCAAAAAGTTTTTAAGCAATACGGGGTCAAATCTTTCTTAAACGGTGATATTCAAAAAGATTTTTTTGCACCGGAAGATCAAGAGCAAAATGATTTGCCTCAAGTGCAAGAAAAAATAGTTGAGGTCAACAAGTTATTGCCTTCTCAGATTGAAAAACTAAATGCTTTAAGAGAAGATCTTTTGTCGCTGCAAGATGAGTTAAAAGCAGCTTTGTAAAAATTTCAACAATAAAAAATGATATGAAGAATGCCGAATTTTTTGTTTGACATTCTTTTTTTTATATGGCACAATAAAAAGCGGATGGAAAAGATTGTCTTTTTTATCAAGTGCGGAAGTTTGGCGCGGAGCTTTAAGCGGCTCTAACTAAGCACAGTGAGGATAACGCTGTTTTTTGGTGTTGTTTTTTTTATTTAAAACAACGCTTTATCCCCGAAATTTGAAGTTGGGGAGTCCGTGGCGGATGTTCAGGATTAAAATCTAAAGGTCTCGGAAGTCATTTTGCTTAGTATGATTGCTTAACTCCCCGTCGCTCATCAATGGTGCGGCTTTTTTTAATGACGTTAATATGGAGAAAACACAATGAAAAAACTATTTTTTATTTTAAGTACATTCATTTCGCTTAATGCAAATGCGGCTCATGATGGGTGGAAAAATTGTGATGATGACGGAACAGCTAACTGTGAATACCAAATTAAAGACGGCGTTTTGACCGTTCG
>CACXFX010000075.1 GCA_902767055.1 uncultured Pseudomonadota bacterium | reverse complement strand
TTTGCCGATGAGCGAAGATGAGCAAGCATTGCTTTGCAATGTCGCGCTCCATCCCGCCGGGCGCGCCAATAAAGAGACCTCCGTCAAGGAGGTTTTTTTATTGGCATGCGAACAAGAGGATTTGAACTCACAAAAGTGAGTTTGACTACAAGCGAAAGCCAAACGGGAGTTTGGCGGTCGGCATCAGCCGATGAGCGCAGTGAATGAAGCGAAGCGAAATAATCCCGCCGGGCGCGCCAATTAAGTCCTTGTTTTTACAAGGATTTTTTATTTTTAAAATCTTCCGTCAAGTGGTAAAAACTCCCCGGTCACACGTTTTTTCTGAAATTCAGACCTGACGGTAAAAATCTTTTATTTTTTATCGGCAAAATGCAGATAAAACTTTCCGGCTTCATCTGAAAAAACATCTTCTTCAGATAATGTTTCATCTGTTTTTAATTCAAGCTCATAAGCGTCAACAAATTCTTGATCTTTGAGCAAGATAATTGTTAGCTCATTTGATTTTTTGAGTATTGAACGAACTTCAGGGACAATGTTTTGCAAAGCATAACTTTTATCTTCCGGCGTTTTAAGATACAGGATATTTTTACCGTCATAAATGGCTTTTTCGGCATTAATATCAATATTGTTTATTGAAACGGCGACTTGATCGTCATTGATATAAAAGACAAACTCATCCAAAAAATCATTATCTTCCGTCATATCTTAATCCTTTCGGACGCTCAATGTTTTGTTGAAGAGCGGCAGGCCTTGATGCGGCAGTGATAGTCGGTTGGCGAAGTCCGCGTTTTTCAAGCATTTTGTTTTTTATATGTCGCAGTCCTTCTGCCATAATAATCGCACCGGCAGCAGCAAGTTCGGGTTGCATGGTTTGACATCCGGCGATCATTGCGGCAAATCCGACGGTTGCGGCAAGTTTCGGATTTTTATCAAATGTTTCGTTAATGGCATTTTTCGCGCGTTCAAACAACTTTTTGCCGCCGGCGTAAGCCTTGCCTTTTTTGATAAAATCAAGTGCTTTTTGCTTTTCAACAGGCTTTTTGGTTGTGAGAGGCTTTTCATTAGAGGGCATCATTTGTAAGCCATTTTTCTCTTTTGGCACCGGATTATATTTTTCTTTTGAAGCTCTTGCTCTGTCTTTGAGTTCTTGAGAAACATTCGGATTGTCCATAACGGCTTGCATGATATCTTCAACAGGCTGTTTATTGATTTTATCCGGAAATTTTTCTGCCAACATTTGTGCTGTTCCAAGGCATTTTTCTGCCAATTGGGGATGAAAAGAAGCTATGTCTTTATAGGCTTTTAGCGCATCAAAGGTATTGTCATAAAACGTATCAAGTTTTTGAAAACTGTCAAATGTTGCATCAACAAATGCACTTGCAACTTTTTCATCACCGAGATGTCGTGCCAATTTTGACATTTCGGCAAGCTGATAATCCGGGCTGAAATTTGCTTTTTCATGTCCGTAGAGTCTTTTGGCTGTATTGAGCAAATCTGCAGTCAATTCGGGTGTTTGAGGCGGGATGGCTGTTGTTGCCCGTGCAAGATCATCGGCAATATAACCGGCGGCGTTTGAATTGTTCGGATCAAAAGTAAGACCGTTTAACGCGGCACTTTTTGATGCAAAATTTTTAATTGTTTCCAAGGCTTTTGATGGCAAATCATCTTTGATGCCGAGATTAGCGTTCATCTGCTCGCGGGATTTGTATTGATTCATCAAATTGTTGACTTCAACCATTAAATCGTAAGATTTAGCATATCCGAGTTCTTCGGGTTTTGCTTGGCTGATTTCATCTAAAAGACGGGTGTCATAATTTTCCATTTTTGTACCTTTCTTTGCTAAAATGTTGTTAAAGGAGCGGAGAGTTAGCAAATCATATGGTACATACTGACCTTGTCGTTTTTAAGGATAAACCTCTGAACATATACGACAAGCTCCCCGCTTTAACTGCGGAGGATACGCTCAGGCGCCTGCCTTGCCTGAGCTGACGGCTCATCTCTAAGCCGTGTACCATATAGACCTGCTAAAGTCCGTTTTAAAGCCAATACAATAATCTAAATCATATTGACAAAATAATACTAACTTGATTTTGAACTAATGTCAAGCGGAAAATATATCCTTAATATTTTCAAATATTCCAAACATTTCCATCATCTCATCGCCGCACAACTACAACTTTCAGTTTGATTGAAAATGACGTTTTTTTGTTTATTTTGAACTTATGAACAGGAGAAAAAGATGAAAAAAACCGCATTTTTACTGATTTTGTCTTTATTGCTTTTGGCCTGTGCCAACATCGGATATGACAAGCAGTTGCAACAGTATATCGGCCAAACCGAGCAATCACTGATTGAAAATTTCGGAAAGCCTTCAACTCAAAAAATTCTGCCGAACGGCGATAAAGTTTTGACCTATGTCCGACAAGGGCAAACATATATGCCGATGGAATATTTTTATGACACTCCGGGCTGGGGTGAAGCTGATATTGTTTATAACCCGTTTTTCTCGGAATATACATTTATGCCTACTTCTGTCGTTGTTGACAGCGAGGTCGAAGGCATCTGCATCACTTCATTTAAAATCGTAAATAACGTCGTGAAATCATATCACTTCCGTGGAAATATCTGTGATTAAAAAATTATCTGGACACGCCCAAGTTGTTTAAGACGCTCAGTGATACAACATTAGGGGTTGTTTGCATCTTTTGAGGTTGTAGCGATGCAACAGATAAATCTCTTCCGATATCTTGCGCCATCCGTTCAAGAGTGTTTTTATCCATTCCGTTTGCTTTTAAGGCACGCTCGAATACTTCTTTTGTATCGTTTTTCAAAACTTTTTGATAAAGCGAACCGCTCATTTCTTTGGCAAGTGCCAAAGAACCATCAATTTCAACAATCCGTTTGATATAAAAATCAGCTTTCAAAAGCGCTTCATCCTGAGATATTTTACCACGCTGATAATCACGAAGCATATGCATCAAAAGCCTTTCCGGCTGATTTTCCAAACAATCGGCCTTGGCCGTATCCAGCCTTGACATACGCGAACGATTGATTTTTTCATCAATACTCTCAAGTTGCTTTTTACGCTCAGAATCTGTTAAAGATTTATCCATCGCAATTTGGGCTCTTTTTTCAAAAAACGCAATCGTCGCGACATAATTAAGCGCAATTTTCTCGGCCGCGGGGTAAGAATATCCTCTGTTTTGATAATGCGCCGACTCAAGCCTTTGCTTTGCCAAATGCCTTGGCTCAAGTTTAATGTCAGATGCTAACAAATCATTGAAAATCGGGTCATTATACCACGACTGTGCAACACCGGTATAAGGGTCAATCTCTTTTTTATGTTCTTCCTCAACCCTTTTCATATCATTTTGAGTAAAATTCGGATCTTTTTCGGCCGCCGCAAGCATATAATCTTCGACGTGACCATAAGCATCTTTATATGGCGGAACAATTATTTTCCAAGCATCAAATTCTGATTTGTATCTACCAAAAACATAATTGATGGTCGCATCGGATACATCATCTTTGTCAACGCTGTTTAAAGCACTGTTGTGATTTTGTGCGCTTAAAAATTTCAAAAACAGATCGTCGACTTTTGCCATGATATTATTCCTTTGAGGCGTAACGTTCCGTCAAATACTTTTCATAAAGCGGATTCTGCCCTCTTTTGCGTTCGGCGTATTTTTCGTCTTTTTTGACTTCTTTTCCGTCGCTTGTTTGAACACCGCTTATGATACCCATACGCGCGGCCGCTATTCTTTCGGCCTGTTCTTGACTGATAGTATCGATTTTACCGTCTTCTCGTTTAATCTCATGCTTAAACAAAGGTTTTTCTTTATTACCGTCAAAAGTATCACGCATCAAGCCAAGCTGAGCCTGTCGAAGCTGATGGCGATTTTCCTGATTGACGATATTATACTTTGTATCGATACCGAGTTTTTCTTTAACAAGCTGAAGCTCTTTTCGACGCAGTTCAAGCTTTTCTTTATCAGAGCCGGCCTTTTCGAAAGCTTGATGTATACTTTCGATTTCTTTACCGATTGCAGAAAATCTTTCTTTTGCAACTTTTTGCTCTTGAGCCTCTGCTTTTGCTTTAGCTTGAGCCTCAGCCTTCACTTTAGCCTCGGCTTCGATACGCTTATACTCTTCACTCAAGATTTTTTTGACATCCGGATCTAAAGCCTCAAATTCTTTCGATTTTAAAACCTCAGGCGTCAAAGCTGGCGGATTCATCACTTTAATTTTTGAACCGTCCTCATACCTTTCGGTTGATGAAAGCGCCGCAGCATAGAACATCAATTTTTGCGTTTGGTTTAAAGTCTCACCGAGCGTTAAAGTATTGCCGCTTTCAATGACATCTTTAATGACACCTTGATACATCACAAGCTTAGAATCTCTTGAGATTTCAACACGATTGGCCGACGTATATTTAACACTGCCTTTTGATTCTTCACCTTTGACAAGCGATCCTTCAAAAGTCGGTGCAGAATTATCTTCCGGTTTTTCTTCTTTAAATTCGTGCGCTGTGTCGGCAGCATACTTTTCCCAAAACTTTCTTTTTTGTTCAATCCAAGACAAATCTTGATGAACAGGCTCTTCAGGCTTATTTTCAAGAATAGCTTCCGCCGTTGTTGTTTTGCCCTCAGTTTTTTCTTCTACCTTTTCTCCTTGAGGTTCTTCTGTTTGCTCAATTTTGGCAGGCGAATCCGCATTACCGGAAACTTCTTTTTGAGGTGAAACTTCCTCTTCTTTGACAACTTCCGGTGAAGAGGCAATATTATTGTAAACTTTTTCTAATTTTTCCGCCAAATGCTTTCTTGCACCGGCGACGATTTTCCATTCACTATGATTTTTAGGATCTTTAATCGTTTGCACAAACTCGTCTTTTTTATCAGGATTTTCTCTTGCATGGTTGTATAAAATACCTTGAATGCTTTTTCGAACAGCATCCATTTCCATATCGGTATACTTTTCCCCATCAGCAGGTTTTTGCAAGTCATATGAAACACCGAGTAATTCTAGTATTCTATAATAACCGTCCGAAGAAAGTTGTTTTTCATATTCTTTATTTCCGGCCATTTTTATTCTCCTTTGCTTTAATATACTTTCAATTTAACATAAATTTTCTTTTTTGTCCAGAACTTTTTTTCGTAAAATCAAAAAATTTCATCAATCTCTTTGTTTTTGAGGAAATGTGCGCTTTTTTCCCGCCTTTTTGACTTTTCTTAGAGATGGTTTGTGCGTATAAGGTGAAATTTTTTCTCCTTGAGGCAAGTTCTCTAAAGCCTCAACATCAATATGTTTGCCGCTTGAATGTGATTTCGGACCTGTCTGAACAACATTTGAAACCTCGCATAATTTTTCAATTCCGCGGTAGTTTTCGTCAATCAACCAATATTCACTTATACCCTCAAACGGAATATCCTCTCGTCCGTCCATACCCTTAAAAACTTTTTTAAGTGCAAAAAACGTATTTGCCTCATCTTCTTCATTTTTTTCAATCTTTTTAAGCCCTTGCGGCGAAATCTCAAAATGATCACCATTATAAGACATATAAGAACAAATATCCATCACTTGAGCTATATCTTGCGTTGCTTGTCGCTGTTCCGTCGTTCCGTGAATCGGCAATACCGTTAAATGATCAACAACGGCATCTATATCTTCCAACAATTCTCTTAAAGATTGCGGATCAATATGATTGGGATCTTGCATCATCACTTCTTCAAAATGAGTTTGAGACTTACCACATGGTGTTGTGACGATTTTTGCCCCCTGTGCGGCTAAAAGATGCCGCGCCTGCATTCCTAAATCGCCGATAATGCTTTCAACATCACGTTGACGTGTGATAAATAAATAGTCACTCGAAACTTGAAAATCCGGATGCATACCTAAAGCCATTTTTGTCAGTGAAGACATATAAATCGGGCTGAACGGCGTTTGTGAAACATTGTTCATATATTCATCCAAACCTTGTACAAAAGCGCCGGTGCAAATAATATATTTTCTTTTGATGTTTTTATCTGCAAGATAATCATGCACCGATCCGTGATACATCACATCATCGTATTTATCATATCCGCTGAGTTTTAAGGCATCTTTCGGCGTCTTTAAGCCTTGCCCTTCAAAAAACACTTTTGTACCCAGCCTTTTTGCCACTTCCAAATCAATTGCAACATTGTTCCAACTGCCGGACAAAACCGGTGAAACAATAATGCTGCGATCAGCATTTTCTTGGCAAACACAATATGTGTTTTCAACCGCTTTTTCAAAACCGATTCGTTTTCTTTTTGTCTTTGTTGTTGATGTCGAGTCAAGCTCGGCAAGCGTAAAAGGCGCCGGCTTTTTGCGCAAATCCTCAAGATGCTTGTTTTTATCAAAACCATGACCTAAAGGCATCTGCTCAAGTGTTAAAAAATCACCATAATCAATCACTCTCGCATAGGGCTTGTCGTTTGAAAAAGTACGCACCGTAAACCCCATCGAATCGACTGCACTGTGCCCGACATAAAAAGGCGTCACTTCTACATCTTTTAATTTGATTTCATTATATTCTTTGACCCTTCTGATTTCAGGAATTTTAACACCCTCTCTGCTAAAAGAAAGGCGAATGACATGGCCTGTATATTCACTGGTATAAATCGGCGGCAACCGATAGCCCATTCTGACGCACGCAATTAAAGCACCGATATGATCCTGATGCGTATGCGTAATAAATAATGCATCAACAGGCTCAGGCGCCGAAAGATTATTTTGTGTTTTTAAATCCGTTCGATCAAAATATTTTTCCACATTCGGATACGCGGCCGAAAATTCTGTACCGTAAGGAACAAAAAGACTGCCGTCATCTATCATGATACGACACACTTGGCCTTTATCGTTTGTATGCTCAATAACCTGACAATTTGCGCCGATTCGGTCTTTATTTAACCCGCCGATAAATTTTAAAATGGTTTTTGCCATGTTTTTCCCTTTCGTTAAAAGTTATTGTATACATTTTTTGACAAAATACAAGAAAATTTTTCGGTTATAGTTGAAAAAAAATCCCCGTTTTTTTTCAAACGAGGACATGAAGCTTAAACTAAACACCTTTCGAAATCTGTCGATCGATGTAATAGCTTTTGAGCGTCGAAAGAGTCGGATCTTCACACAGAAGCTTTTCCGTATCATCTTCCAAATCGCCGAATTTGTCGAGCCAGAGCTTGAAAAGTTCCAACTCACCGCGTTTGGCCATTGCGACTTCGGCCTTTTCGTCGGGTTTATGCTTTAAGCATGAAAGAACCCTTTCGGCCGTCTGCGCATCGCCATGCTCAAAAGCCCACAGAACGGTCTGGGGATAAATCCCGTGCCGAACGCGAAGCAAATTGACAAGATTGCCGTCGCCGTAGGATACGATAACCTTTTCGGCCTCCAACCCGGGCGCACACGCGTTCAGCAGTGTCTGCTTCCAGTTATCCGGCGCATCGCGGTAAAATGTGGCTGCGTCGTCATCGCTGATAGAATGTACGGCACCGGAGTGCGCAAATTTGATCAGCTTAGCGTAATCGTTCTCGGCAAGAATGCCAAGCAATGTTAACTTTTTCATAATATTAGGGAATTAATGGTTATTTTGACATATTTCTTTTTAATTTATTCGGATGATAACACCTTTATTTTCATTTGTCAAATAAAAATTTGTCAAAAAAATTAAAATCAAGATTTTATTTGACTTCCATATTTTTTTATGCTTTAATAAAAGGCAGATAAGACGAGTTTAAAACTTTTCTTATTTAAGAACCGAGAGGTTCGGGGCTGTCGAAAGCTCTCTATTGATGGTGATACCTAAAAAAGTATCACTTTGATACTGTTTTTTTGTATCAAAATTCCCCGCAAAAGTGGGGAGATTATGGCGTATGTACAAGTTTGAAACCAAACCAAAGGCCATGATAGTCATTGCCATCAATATGATTTTCGAACTCCCCGCCGCTCGTTTCAAACGCGGCTTTTTTAATTGTCATCTCTTATGAATCCTCCCCCTGAGCGTTAGCGGTGAGGGGGGAGGCACGGAGGGGGTGATAGACATAATATCAACCTTCTTTTCTTGAAAGGAAAAAAACATGAAAAAACTAATTTTTACTTTAAGCCTCACACTCATCCCTTTTTATACTTTTGCCTATGAAGGTACCATCTCTCAAAGCGGCTCATGCGGCGCAACCGAT
>CACXFX010000074.1 GCA_902767055.1 uncultured Pseudomonadota bacterium | reverse complement strand
TGATTATTTGACGTATTGTTTGCCTGACCGCCACCTGCCATTTGACTTTGAAGCCCCTCATACATTGCTTGCCCTTGCTGAACGACGGCATTGACCTCATTATACTTTTCCTGAGCCCCCTGATAAATCTTCTGCCCCTCATTGACAGCATTGGTCACACCTCCTTTAGCATCATTATAAGTTTTCTGCCCCTCATTGACGGCATTGGTCACAGTTCCTTTGGCATCATTATAAGTTTTTTGAGCCTCATTGACGGCATTAGTCACACCTTCTTTAGCCTCATTATAAGTTTTTTGAGCTTCATTGACGGTATTTGTAATATCTTCTTTGGCCTGATTATATCTTTCCCTCATCTTTTGAAGCTGTTCCAAATACTTCTTTGCTTTTTCTGCTCGTTTTGATTCTTTTTCAGCTTCTTTAAGCGGATTTTTAAACTTTGTTAAGCCGCCGAGATTATCACCGAGAGCCTGCTGAATATTGATACTTGAAAGCGTTTCTTGCCCTGTCGAAACCTGTGTCTGAACCTGTGAAACACCGGTTTTAATTGCATTAAAAATCGCACCGATATCTATTGTCGGCCACTGCGCACTTGCCGGCCCGCAATAGAGCAACGCGCACAAAACAAACGCTTTTGTTAATCTTGAAAGATATTTTTTATTCATCATCGGCCTCCGTTATTCTTACCCTATATAAAATATTGTACAACTGAAATTGTTATTTTCAAAATAATTTCGTTTCGATTACGCAATATTTAAATATTTTGTAACAAAGTTTTCTTCACCATACTCTTTAATCAAACTCTCAACAAGCAAAACATTCTTACGACCCGAATTATAAAGCTTCAAATACGGGCCCAAAGCACCCAAATTGACATCTAAAATCACCGATTCGCCGGTCGCCGGACGCGAAAGCAAAATCGCGTACGGGAAATCGCGATATGTCTTGCCGAACACAAAATCAAGCTCATTTTGCGTCAAGTTCCATGTTGCATAATCTTCCGGCATTGCTTGCGGGTTTCTGAAAAAGATAATCGTTTGGCATTGACCGCGGATAACCTCACCAACACCTAATTTATCAATGATATTGGGCTGTTGAAACGCGCAAAGATAAGCTTGGCGTTTTTTACGACCTTCTTGCAAACCGATGATGAAATAATCCCTAAACATCGGGTGCTTAAGCATCGGCGCCGTTTCATCGATCATAATGAGCGACGGCACACCGGTTTCACCCGTTTCGGATTGGATTCGGTGCATGATATAACTGATCACGGCCGGCGCCAACGTATCGTCTTCAAAAATATGCGTAAAATCAAAAGCCATAAAGCGCTTTGCCTTCAAATCGAGGCTGTCGTTTTCGGCATTAAAAATATTGCCGTATTGTTCGGGATTAACCCATCGATAAATTTCGCGACGCATATTTCCCGTCGGTGAAAAACAGCTTTTATAAAGATTTTTCATCACGCGTTCTTCGGGCCTCAAATAGTCAAACGCCGTTGTCACCGCACGTGCAATTTCACGATCCGAAAGCGCATCGTCGGTTAAGGTAATTGCCTTCATCCAACGCCTTAGAAAGGCTCGATTATTCGGTGTATCCGCCGCATCAAACGGGTTCAACGACACATTTTTATTGTCACCGTCAAAACCGACATAAGCACCGCCGATGGCGCGCGTAAAAATTTCGGCACCTCTGTGGCGATCAAAGAAAAACACTTTCAAATCGGCATGACGCATGGCTTGTCCGGCCAAAAATGTGAGCAAAGTCGTCTTACCTTGACCGGTCGGACCGATAATGCAACAGTGCGCCACGGCACTTTCTTCAGAGGATACGTGAAACTGAAAACGATAAGGCGAACCGCTCATTGTTCTGAAAACCGTAATTGCCCCCGGACCCCAGTCTGACTTATCAAAACCGGCAGCCGGCTTATCAAAACACATCGCAAGCGCAACGATTCTCGATAAATAGCGGTACGTTCTCGGATAGGTATCATAAGTCGGAAATTGGCTAAAGAATGTGGCTTGCGTCACCCAACCTTCTCTGACCGGTGTCACCGAAAATGTACGGCAAATACGCTGAACTTCACTTTCACCGAAATCAAGTTCCTCTTTTGAACTACCCTTGATAATCACACTCATCGCATATTCGGTCAAAGCCTGATAATCGGCATCACTGTCTTCAATCGCCGACAAGGCTTCGCTATATTGATCAACCACACCTGATGAAAAACTCGTCAACGTTGCCATTCTTTGTTGTTGCATCAACATCATTCTGGCCTGCGGCTTAAAAATCGGACGAATATTGTGCATCAACACGAGCTCGCAATCAATAGCCAAAAGTGACATAATCATACTCTCGTCCATATAATCGCCTGTGGTACGCACCCCCATTACGATTTCATAAACCTCTTTTTCACCCGAAAAAAAGCGAATAATCCCTTTTTCTTTGGTAAAATGAATATGATCGGAAGTCAGCATTTCATTTAATTCGGCACCTTTTGCATTCCTGACTTTCGGCTCCGGTTTAGAAACGGGACTGCACAACCTTGAAAACACATAAAAGGGACTGTCTTTTGCACTGCTTTCGGCATTTTCATACATTTGAAACACGCCGTATTCACCCAAAGTTGCAATAATCGATTGACACGCATAATTCAAATCTTTTAAGGCATCTTTTCTGTCCGCAACACTGACAATCATATAGTGCGTATTGGTATAAAGCCTGTCCATACTCTCCGCCCAAATTTCAGATACTTTTTCCAAAATCGGATTATTAAAATCACCGACATCAGCTTGTTGCTGCGTTTTTTCTCTTAACGTAATTGCCCGACAAACGATTGAAAGCTCGGATAAACTGTCAATAACGGCTTTTCTTGCCTCCATCATTGAATAAACTTTTTCACCCGTAGCAGAAGCCAAATCAACCCCGTCTATTCTGAAAACACGTGCATAACTGCCGTTTGTGCATTTAATGGTAATCCCGTCTTCCATCAAACTCGCAAACGGTAAAAAATCCGACACACGTGATTCTCTCGGGCTCGGTAAAATCCAATTACCGAATTTTGTTGCAAGCAAAACGGCAAACGCCGCAACCGAAATAATACCGATAAAGGCAAGTATAACTTCAACACTTGTCAAACCTTGAACAAAGATTGACGTAAAATCAAAATTAGGGTTCAAATTTATTTCCTCCCTCAGAGTACAAATTCTTAGATACTTTATTGGTTTGTCCGAAAGCCTGAATCATTGTCGACAAATGCGGCTCTCTGACACCGGCAGCCACAATCGCCAAGTGACACAATACAATCGAAATCACAAACATCAAAGGGTTGATATCTGCAATACCGACAGCCATAAACATCACCGGCACCTGAATTCCGGCATTAATGGCGGTCGGCAACACCGGCCCCCAAAAAAGTTTTGGGGGCTGTGCCACAGCTTTTAATATCATATCCTTCATTTTTGCTTAAATCCTAAGT
>CACXFX010000073.1 GCA_902767055.1 uncultured Pseudomonadota bacterium | reverse complement strand
TGGCCGGTTGGCAGAATGGCTTATGCAGAGGACTGCAAATCCTTTTATATCGGTTCAATTCCGGTACCGGCCTCCAAGATTCCGACTTAGCTCAGCGGTAGAGCAATCGGCTGTTAACCGATCGGTCGTCCGTTCGAACCGGACAGTCGGAGCCAAAAAAAGAAACCCTCGACAATCGCCGAGGGTTTTTGCTATGCAAAATACCCCGACAATGAAGCCGGGGCATTAAAGTTGTTAAAACAAAACACTATCTATCGTGAAGTTTTTCTTTTATGCTTTCTTTGGCAAAATCTATCGCTTTACCTAATTTTCTTTTTCTTTTAAGGACAACACGTTCATCTTTGCCCTCAGAACGTTCATCTTCTTTTGCAATATGCTTAGCGGCGATTTTTTTCAATTTATTATAATGCTCCGTAACATCTTTTCCGCTTTCATAGCGACGCATTTCTATTAAATCACCATTGTCTGCATAGGTCTTCCAAAAACCATTTTTCTCACCGTTAGAATATGAGCCTTCACATCTCTTTTTGCCATTTTTAAAATATTCTGTGTAAGCGCCGTCAAGCACATCATCTTTATAGGTACTTTCTATTCTGCCGTATTCAGTAGGTTCGCTACAATGACCGTTTTTCTTTCCTTCCTTATATGTTATTGTTGTACCTTTATTATAGTCTACACAGACACCATCTAATTTACCATCCTTAAAATGTTCTTTGCTAATTTCACCCCAATAACTACTTTTTGTGTCACCATAACTGATACACGTATATTCAGACTCATTTTCGTATTCATATAACTTCTTTATGATAATGTAAGGATACACTACTCTTCCATCCTTTGTTCGTTTTACATCGCTCTCTTCATCAACAAAAGAAGGATCTCCTATATACCTTAATCCACCATATATTGTCTTTACATGTCTAGTATCTGGTTCACATTCATATCTCTTACCCGAAATAATTTGACCATCTTTGTAAACAAGATCACTAACAAGACCACTATAATCTAATTTTCCCCAAGCAAATCCTGAACAATGGTCAGATACACGACAGTTCGCATGTTCTATATATTTTCCATCTAACACCCCATCTTTATATGAACATTCCTTGGATAGCTTAAAGTTACCTTGTTCATCTCTTTTATACTCTTTATATTCCCCATTTAAATTGCCGTCTTTATATGAACATTCTATTCTGGTATCTTCCGTTTCTTCAAAATATGAGCCATCTAATTTGCCATCCTTATAATTACAGTCGATAGTGCGTTTATTATCATAGCTTGGTATTTCTTTGTACTCGCCATCCAGTTTCCCGTTTTTATAAGTACACTCTTTGCAAGTTTCTCCATGATCATTTTTGCAAATATTCGGACCATCAAGTTCACCTTTTTCATTGTATGACCACGTTTCCCAAGAATGCCCGTAGTCGATTTTGGTTAAAAGTCCTTTCTCATAATATTCTATTTGCCACTCTCGATTTGAAAAAATTCCTGTTAATAATCCTTTTTCAACTTTATAAGAAAACTTACCTCTCTCACCATACCTATTTACAAGCAAACCATCATCTTTACAGTACCCATTATATTCTTCCCCATTTTTAAAATTCATATCATAGACCTTACGATACCCGTAGATACCATACAAAATATGATGTTCCATATCAAAAGCTATCCTATTTATTTCACCAGTTAATCCATCTTGGACAATAACAGGGTTCCTGACGTTATCTAAATCAAAACCTGTTTTTTTGACAAAAGATGTTTTCTGAAGGAATGCATGAGCGCGACCTAAGTCAAAATGAACTCTTTTATCTGAATCATTTCCGCCGATTGGTTGAGGATATGTGTACTTTTCACTACTGATAAGTTCCCCTTTATTGAATATATTGATTTCTTGAGGTTTGGTTTTTGTCCTAATCGTATAATGAGGCCGATCTTTGAAATCTCCAACTCGTTTATCTAAATAATCTACTTGCTGGTAAATTTCTTCAGCACCGTCTTTTAGACCATCCCTCCAATTTGTCCTGCGTTTGATTTCGTCAGTCCCTTCAAAATACTCTATCTCTTGGCCGTCTTTTTTTCCATTCTTATTTTCAGACCAACGATGAACTAATTTTTGTTTTTCTTCATCATATAGACTGACCTGATAGTGTCCGTCTTCTTGTAATTCTCTTTTTTCAATAACAGCCATCGTCATAAATCCTTTCCCAAAACGAATCTTTATTTAAGAGAAGTGTAACATAAACCAACGTTTAAATTGACCCGTCTAAATTCAAGAAAAATTGACGAAAATGATTTTAGAAAATATTGAAATAGCCTTTATTTTAAGCTATATAGAATAAAGTTGTCAAAAAATTGAAATTTTTCGAAAAAAGTGGTTGATTTAAACGTTCGTTTAAATCCACCTGTTTCATATGTTTCTAATATCTGTTTTATAAAGCTTTAACATATTTTTCATTTTAGAAAATTCCGAAAATTCGGAAAAATCTAAAACAAAAACAACCAGCAACGGAAAATCATTGAACAGATCAATGTGATACGCAAAAATGGATGGAACCGGACAGTCGGAGCCAAAATAAAAACCTCGCATCAACGCGAGGTTTTTTTCTATAAAAATTTTTTTTGAACAAACGTTTTGGTATTATTCTCTTTAAGAACATCTCTCATCTAAAATTTTTTTTGAAAATTCGATGCTGTATTCATTGTTTTTATCCGAATCAACGGCCATTTGATAAATTTCCATCACCTGATTTTTGATCTGCGGCTTTGCGATGATAATTTCTTTTAAATTGCGATACAACCATGTCAAAGATTCCGGATTGTTTGCACATTCTCTGATTGAAAAACGATATGTTTCAAAAACGGCAGGCGCAAATTCGGGCATTTCCATTAAAATTGTGCGTAAAATCTGATAGCTCCAAGACAGAGAATATGAATTGCTTTTTTCGGATTTCAGAGCTTTTTTGAAAGTATCAAATATTTGATTGGCGTATTCGGGGCTTTCTTGTAAAAGTTTTTTTAAGGCCTCACAAGCCGCTAAAATGCTCAGATATGTATTTTGGTCAGAAAGCAACGTTACCTGAAACGTCTTAAAAATTTCGGATGCGAATTTTGCATTTTCAGTGACCATTTGCGCCAAATATTCATAAGCAACAGCAAGCGATTTTCCGGTATTTTGGTCTGATTTTAAGATAAAAGAAAGCGTTTTTAAGACATCTTCAACCAACACGGAATTATTGGCACCGACCTCACCGACTTTTTCGTATATCCATGAATAAACATCTTTTTCTTTATGCAACACATTGCGCACGACATTTGCATAATCTTTTTCAGACATAAAAACTCACCTCCCGCACTTTAAGGAGTAATATATCATTTTTATAAAAAAAAGTCAATACGTTTACGTATTTCATTATTAAAAAAACTATTGCAAAGCGCCGACGGCTTTGCTGATTTTTTTGATTGAATTTAGCTCTATCTGGCGCACGCGTTCTTTTGAAATATGATAAATTTGGCTCAAATCATCAAGCGTGACGGCTTTTTCCGCCAAGCGCCTTTTAAACAAGATTTCTTTTTCGCGTGAGTTTAAGACGTTTAAGGCCTGATTAAAAAGTTTTTTGCGATAATGAAAAGTTTCAAGCTGGGAAAAAACTTCTTCCTGATTGGGTTTGCTGTCTGATATAAAATCCATCCATTCCAAGCCGTTTTCGGCCGAAGAATCGCCGATTAAACTATTAAGCGATCCGTCATGAGCCTGAAGCCTGTTATTCATTTCGGTCACATCTTGAATGGTCACCTCTAAAGACTGCGCAATCTTGTTTAATATTGATTGGTCCATTTCACGGTCATCGGTTAAATTGAATTTGTTTTTAATCTTGCGTAAATTAAAAAAAAGCTTCTTTTGCGCGGCCGTCGTGCCGAGTTTGACAAGCGACCACGAGTTTAAAATATATTTTTGGACGGAGGCTTTAATCCACCAAAGCGCATAAGTTGAAAATCGAAAACCTTTTTGAGGCTCAAACTTATCGATTGCCGAAATTAAACCGAGCGTCCCCTCTGATATCATTTCAGAGATCGGCAATCCGTAACCTCTGTACTTTGAAACGACTTTAACCACAAGCCTTAAATGCGATGTGATTAATTTATACGCAATTTTTTGATCGTGTGTTTTCTGATAAAGCGTCGCAAGACGATATTCTTCATCAGCCTCTAAAATCGGAAATTTTCTGATATTTTGCAAATAGCGCGCCAAATTATAATCCGGCGAAAAATCAAGTCCAATAAGTCCCTTTTCTTCGTTCATTATTGTTCTCCTGATGTTACCGAAGCTATCATAAAAGCAATTTTTTTCTATGCAATATATGAAAAAGTTCTAATTTAACATAAGCATGTATTAAGCAAAATCGACAATATCCGAATTTTGTATTGCGTTTTTGATAAAAAGTGCTATATTGACAGTGTCGATTTAATCGACTGCGACACCAAAGGCGCCGTGAAATAGGTATGTTGGACCCGGGGGCAGTACCCGGCACCTCCACCAATTTTTCAAGAGCAGCTTTTTGATGTTGCAAGTTTTGAGTGATGTTTACAAAAAGGGTAAATGAGCGAAAAACTTGCAAGTATGAAAGTTCTTATAAAAAAAAGAAAAAGTTTATAAGATCTTTGC
>CACXFX010000072.1 GCA_902767055.1 uncultured Pseudomonadota bacterium | reverse complement strand
TACGAACGAATGTACAAAAATTTTAAATGAATGCAAACGCGATGTTTTGGAGGCTAAAGGTATTTGCCAAGGCTCAAGTTGTGATAACTTTATTCAAAGTGACGGGCAATATATGTTAAAATTTGGCGGCAAGACATATCAGGATATCAATGCGCTTTTAAGAGGTGATTATGACCGGCGCCGGATTTACACGATAGAAGAGGCGAACTTTGTCGCCGGTGATAAAAACCGCGTATCAATTACATATCGCTAATTACTTTTTCTTTTTTAAGCGGACTTTATCTTTGATTTGTTTGGCTTTTTGAGTAACTTTTTTTGCCTTATCGGTAACGATTTTTGCTTTTTGATTAAAAGCATCGGCTTTTTCAAGCATTTTTTGCTTGATTAAATCAAGTTTGCGCTGTTTTTTAATCTCTTTTTGGCGATAGCCCAAATACCATTCATAAGACAAAAGCGCAATTGCAGAAATCACAAGCGGCAACAAATAATAAATGATTCGATATGCAATCAATGCGCCGTACAGCATGGCTTGATTTTCCGCACCGGGTATAATGTTTGCAAACACAAGTTCAAACACGCCGAGCCCACCCGGAACTTGGCTGTATACACCTAAAATCTGCGCAATAATAAACGCGCCGATAAAGACATTAAACTTGATATCCACAAAATGCGTTAAAGTAAAATAAAGCACGAGTGAAGCCATTAAAATATCAAGGCTACCGATCAAGATTTGTTCAAGCGCCGTTTTGATGTTCGGCATTTTAAATTTAATCCCCTTAATGACAATCGGCTTTTTATAATAAAGCGCAGCCGTCAAATAAATCCAAAGCCCGATAAAAGAGCCGAATGCGACAATCGCGGTTGTGATTTTTGAGGCGTCTTTATCACCGAAAGCATGGCCCGGCGTAATAAAATAGCCGATGATAATCAGAAAAAAACACGCAACAAGGTATGTAAAGCCGGAAAATGTAATCATTTTGACAATTTCATTGGCTTTAATACGCCAACGCGTATAAAGCCGATAGCGAATCGCACCGCCGGAAACAATCGCATGACCGGCATTATTGCTGACACTGAAACCGATAAATCCGGCAAAAATCCATTTCCATGTACTGACTTTTTTCTTGATATATTTTAGGGCCAAATAATCGTATGATGACAAAGCGACATACCCGAAAAACGAAGCAACGGAAGCATAAATCAGATTTTTTGCGGGAATACTGAGTAAAGCTTGCTTGATATCTTCCATCTGATATTTTGAAAGCTGGCGATAAATCATAAAAGCGGCCAGACCAAAAAAGAAAAGTCCGGCCCAAGAAACAATTTTCTTGAATACTTTTTTTGTCTTGCGTGCAATATCTTTCTTTGATTGGACGAATTTATTTGTTTTCAAATTGCCCCCCCGTTGTTTTGCTTAAATTTTCATCAATATAACGTCTGACATTATTTCCGAAAGTTTGTCGGATATAAGTTGTCAATTCGGAAGGTTTTTCCTGATATTTTTCAGCTTCCGCCTGTGCTTCTAAAAGCTCTTCGATTTTCAAACTGCTCTCCAAGCTGTCACGCTTTGTACCTGCGGCCTTTTCTGAGTAGACGGAAGCCACGTTATACAAGATGTGCGCTTGTACCAGATTTTTAGGATACATTTTACCTTGAGCTAAAATATCACCCAAAGCAACCATCGCTTCGACATTTCCCTGTGCGGCAGCCGAGCGATAATATTTTACCGCATTGCCGTAGTTTTTGGCAATGCCCTCACCGTTTGCATACATCGATGCAAAAACATATTGAGCTTCGTCGAATTTTGCATCGGCCGCTTGACGGATAAACGAAATTGCTTCTCGATCGTCTTTTGAAACGACAAAGCCTTTATAATAAGCATATCCCAGCATAAATTTTGCGGTATTGTTGCCGGCTTTTGCCGCTTGTTCAAAAAGATTAATTGCCGGCTCAAAATATTTTTTCTTGCCCGTTGATAAGTAAATAAACCCTAAATTGACGGCCGCGTCATCACTGCCGTTTTGAGCCGCTTTTAAGAAGAGTTCGGCCGCTTTTTGATAATCTGGTTCGGTACCTATCCCGCTAAAATACAGGCTTCCGAGGTTATTGAGGGCAATCGTGTTGCCCGTCCTGGCGGCAAGTTCGTAAAAATGAAAAGCTTTTTGATAATCTGCTTTAACGCCGTCTTGCCCGTAAAGATACATATATCCTAAAGACAAGGCCATATCGACGTTTCCCTCTTCGGCAAGTCTTGTCGCTCGCTCAATCGGCGTTTCTTGTTTCTCCTGTTTTTGAGGAGTTTCATCAAGGATTTTAGCTGCATCAAGCGTTTGTTGTTCGTCTTGAGGCGTATCTTGTTTATCAGAAAAAATCGAAAGCGGTTTTTTTATAAACGAAAAATTTAAAAATGAAAAAACGCCGCGATCATCTGCAATATTTCCAGCCTCTTTTTGCTGCTCGTATTTTACATCATCTGCAACATCGTCAACAATAGCGCCGGCTAAATCAACGGTTTGCGCCTTTGTTTGAAAAACAAGAGCACATAAAAACAGTGTTAAAAAAACTTTTTTGACCATAACAAAATTCCCTTTGCATAATATAATAAGGCCATTTAGGTTAAAAAAGTATGACTTTTAAGATTGAAGAGCTAAAGTTTCAACTTTTTGAGCCAACTCGTTGTTGTTTGTTGATTTGAATTCGGCTTTTTGCATTGCCGTTTCATAGGTTTTTCTATTGTCAAAAACCTTATCAATCGTGTTCAAAAACAGCTCAGAATCGGTTAAATCTTCATCACGGATAATTTCCCCGTACCCTTTCATAGCAAAGGATTTGGCATTTAAGCTTTGTTCACCGCGGCTCGAAGTAGAGGGCAAAGGCACCAAAACCATCGGCTTTTTTAAAGCTAAAAGCTCAAAAATCGCATTTGAACCCGCACGTGACACAACCACATCGGCAAGCGCCGTTAAATCCTTAAACTCTTTATCGACATACTCAAACTGGCAATATCCTTTGATTTTAAGCATGCTGTCCGTTTGACCTTTGCCGCAAATATGTATGATTTGATACTTTTTTGTCAGAGCCTCTATGTTTTTGCGCACGGCGGCATTTAAGGTTTGTGCACCGAGTGAACCGCCGACAAACATCAAAACCGGTTTTTTATCGTCAAATGCGCAAAACTCGCGCCCGCGCTGTTTATCGGCCCCTTCAAATCTGTCCGACAAAACAGGGCCGACACACTCGACCTTGTTTTTATTTTTAACATATTTGACCGTATCATCAAAAGTTGTAAAAAATCTGGTCACAAACGGCAATGACATTTTATTGGCAAGCCCGGGGGTGACATCCGATTCGTGCATCACGGATTTAACGGCGCAAACATATCCAGCAAGTACAACGGGAAAAGATACAAAACCGCCTTTTGAAAAGATGATATCCGGCTTTTCTTTTAAGACAATACCGACGGCCTGAACAATACCGACGGGAATTTTAAGCATATCCAAAAAATTTTGCCACGAAAAATAGCGCCGAAGTTTTCCGGTTTCTATCGCATAATATTTGACGTTATCAAATTTTTTAATCAGCTCTTTTTCGATACCTGTTTTTGAGCCGATATAACAAACTTGCCACCCTTTTTGCAAAAAATAAGGGATTAAAGCCAAATTAAGCGTAACATGGCCGGCACTGCCGCCGCCGGTAAAAATGATTTTATTCATTTGATATCCTTTCTTTTAATTCGATAATATTATTTTCTTTTTCATCTATTGCAATTTGTTTGGTTGTTTTTGCGCCTTTTGCTTTGAGTTGAGAAGCAAAAGAGATTGCACCGCCTTTGCCGGTCAGTTTGATCATCGCGTCGTCATAATGCGCATGTGCGGATTTGAGTGATTTATCGATTTGTTTCATTTCATCAACAAAACCGCTCAGTTTATCATAAATTTTACCGCCGAGTTCAGCCAATTCGGCCGCATTTTTATTGCGTTTATCAAGTTGCCAAAGGTTTTCAATCGTTTTTAACAGCGGCAACAATGATGAAGGTGTCGTGATGGCAATATTTTTTGCAAAAGCATAGTCATAAAGGCCGATATCGCCTTTGACAGCCTCAACATAAGCACCTTCAATCGGGATAAAAATCATCACATAATCAAGCGCGCTGTCTTTTAGGAGCTTTTGATATTCTTTAGAGGATAATTCATCAATGTGCTTTTTAATGCACGCGATGTGTTTTTTTAAGGCCTCCGCCCGAGAAATCTCATCTTCGGCATTGACAAATGCAATATAATCGTTCAGAGAAACTTT
>CACXFX010000071.1 GCA_902767055.1 uncultured Pseudomonadota bacterium | reverse complement strand
GGAGCCGAGGTCAGGTATGATATGTGCTTATCAGGCACTGATGAAAAGTACAAATTGACAGCTTGTTTGGATGATCCGCTCAACAACAAAGATTATGAGATTTTGTATGATGCGGGCGGCGATGCGATTCGTTGTTGTGATATGACCTGCGAGACAGGGTATACACTCAATAAAACGTGTCAAGCGGGTGAAACGCCGGATACAAAATTCAACGACTGCGGAAAGCCTTGTACAAAGTGTACGGCGCAGTAAGTATAATTGAATTAAAAAAAGCCTTGACAACAATGGTTGTCAGGGCTTTTTTATGTTAGAATCAGAAAATTTATTTAATTTTAAGAATGTATATTTAAGATGTGGTGCAAGAAAGTTTTTTATTTTGGTTTTTAAAAGAATATGAAAGAAAAATGGCTTAGTATAACGCATACATATTTTAACAAAAAAATGCTTGTGATGACGGCGCTTGGTTTTGCAAGCGGTTTTCCGTTTTTGCTCGTTTTCAGCACATTGAGTTTGTGGCTCAAAGATGTCGGGTTTACGTATGCGGCTATCGGTGCTTTTTCGCTTGTGAAAATGCCGTATGCCTTAAAATTTTTGTTTTCGCCGATTATTGACGGTTTTAAATTGCCGTTTTTATGGCGTTTAGGGCGGCGACGCAGTTGGGCAATTTTAATACAAATTTGTTTATTCATTGCGCTTTTTTTGATGTCACGATGGGGGCCTCAACAGTCTGTTTTATATCTTGTTTTATGTGCCGTTGCGGTCAGCTTTTTTTCAGCCGCGCTCGATATTGTTTTGGACGCGTTCAGAGTTGAAATGTTTGCCGATCAGGTAGAAGAGCAGGCATCCGGTGCCGCAGTGTTTGTTTTGGGATATCGATTGGGGCTTTTATTTTCAGGTGCCGGTGCGCTGGGTTTGGCGACTTTTTTAAGTTGGAATACGGTTTATTTTTTGGTTTCACTCGGGGTTATTGTCGGCATAACTACAATTTTGTGCGTTCATGAGCCCGCATCTTATCATTATCAAACGCAAAAACATCAGGACTTTAAGACATTTTTCAAAGAACGTGTGATTTCGCCGATTAAAGATTTTACGCGTCGTCAAGATTGGAAACTGATTTTGTGCCTGATTTTTATTTATCGCTTATCTGATGCTTATATCGGGCCAATGTCGTACCCGTTTTATGACGACATGGGTTTTTCAAAGCTTGAAATTGCTTATGTGATTAAAATTTACGGTATGGCGGCGACAATTATCGGTGGGCTTTACGGCGGATTGTTTTTGAAAAAAATCGGTTTGAAAAAAGGAATGTATGTTTGTGCCTATATTCAAGGTTTTACAACTGCGTTTTATGCGGTTTTGGCTTGTGTCGGTCATAGCTTGCCTTTGCTTATATTAACAATTTCAATGGAAAACTTTTCATCCGGTATGGCAACGGCGGCATTGGTTGCTTATATGTCATCGCTTTGTAATATTGCTTATACGGCAACGCAATATGCTCTTTTGTCATCATTGATGTCACTTGCCAGAGATTTTTTTGCGGCGACGTCGGGTTTTATTTTAGAGAAAACTTCATGGCCGTTTTTCTTTATTTTAGCCGGTTTAATGTGCTTACCGTCGGCGTATTTAATCAAAAAAATCGGCGATAAGAAACAAAAATTTTAAGAACAGAAAGTTCTTGCTTTTTGGATTTAAATTTTATAATGTGAACAAAGAATAAGAGTCTAAGTTTTTTTCAAAGGAGATAAAAATATGAATAAGAATGTGACGCTTGCTTTTGTTTTGATGCTTGCTTCGTGTGCGAACTGTCATAAACAGGCTCCGGCTCCCGTACAAGAGGCGGAACCGATTCCCGTCTTTTGTGAAGAAGAACCGGTAATGGAAGTTAATCCTTGCGCTTGCGTCAATGCTCCGGCGCCGTATCGTGAGATTAAGCATCCGCGTGTGTTTGAGGAAAAAGTTATCGGTGCTCAAAAAAGACCGTGCGACGATCATCAATATTTGGATTGTGGATGCGGTAAGTGCGACACTTTTCAGCCCGAGCCGTTTGGTGATCATTTAAGGCCGGCAGAACCCGCTGTGGAAGTGATTACCTATATTCCGGCTCAACCCGAAGCTTATCGCTTGGCGTCCAATCGGGCCTTTAACCGTTTTATCAAAGATACGTATGATATTTACGTTAAAAATCCGAATATCAAAGTTTATGTCAAAGAAGGTGTGGCAAAAGACAAAGATATGCCTCAAGGTATTGACAAGGGTGTTGAAGCTTTCAAAACCAATCTTTCAAATTCACACACGTTTGTTTTGGTTGATGAT
>CACXFX010000070.1 GCA_902767055.1 uncultured Pseudomonadota bacterium | reverse complement strand
TTTTATTCAAACATAATTTTTTTTCTTTGTCAAATAAAAAATTAAAAACTGATAATTTTTCTTTGACATAAGATTTTTAGTGGTTTATCTATAAAGCAAATGAGTAAAATTGAATTTAATATCACCGGCAACGTGCTGGACATTTGTTTTTCGGGCGATTGGCAAAAACAAAATCTGCCCGAAGACTTGTTTGACGCTTTAAATAATAATGCCATTAAAAAGGTCAATATTGACTTTTCGGATCTTAAGCTTTGGGATTCATCGCTTCTGACGTTGCTTATTTGTTTATATGATTTAGCTCAAAAGAATGCTTTTGAAATTAAATCGTCAAAAACGCCGGCCGGCATTGCCGAATTGATTAAACTTGCGACAAGCTCAGCAAAAGCTCCTGTTGTCCCTTTGCCGATAAAAGAAGATTTTTTAAGCCGTTTGGGTGATTTTGCCATTTGTATTTATAAAAGTTTTATAAGCGGAACACATTTTGTTTTTGACAACTTAAATATTTTTTTCGCGTCTTTTTTCAAAAGGACGGCAATGCGCGGTGTCGACTTTTTGTTTGCTTTGCAGGATTGCGGACCAAAAGCCTTACCGATTGTGCTTTTAATCAGTTTCATGGTCGGGTTGATTTTGGCATTTGTCGGAGCCATTCAGCTTCAAATGTTTGGTGCGGAAGTTTATGTTGCAAGTTTGGTAACCATTGCCATGACACGCATTATGGGGGCAATTATGGTCGGGATTATTATGTCCGGCCGCACAGGGGCTTCATTTGCCGCCACCATCGGCACAATGCAGGTCAATGAAGAAATTGATGCCTTAAAAACAATGGGCATTAACGTTAACGAATTTTTGGTTTTACCACGCTTAAAAGCCCTTGTCATCACAATCCCCCTTTTGACAATGTTGGCTGATTTTTCAGGCATTGCAGGAGGTGCAGCTGTCGGTATTTTTGCCCTGAATATCCCATACAGTGAATTTTTTAAACATACTTATAATGCCTGGTTTTTAAAACATTTCTTGGTCGGTTTGTTTCATGCTTTTGTGTTTGGCTTTATCATCTCTTTATCGGGTTGTTATTTCGGCGTTAACTGCGGACGCGATGCTGACAGTGTCGGTAAATCGACCACATCAGCCGTTGTTTACAGTATTGTTTGGATGATTATCGCCACCGGCATCATCACTTTTTGTTTTCAAAGGATCGGCATATGATTAAAAATGTGATTGAAGCTAAAAATTTAAGCGTCGGGTACGGCTCAAAAGTATTGCTCAAAGATGCCGATTTTGAGGTCAAAAAAGGTGATATTTTTGTGATTATGGGCGGCTCCGGTTGCGGCAAAAGTACTTTACTTAAAGTTTTAACAGGCTTGATTAAACCGCTTGAGGGCTCATTTGATTTGCTCGGCACAGATTTTAACAAGGCCGACGATGAACAAAAAGAACTTTTACGCCAAAAAACGGGTATTTTATACCAAAGCGGCGCACTTTTTTCATCAATGACTTTGGCTGAAAATATTGCAATGGTATTAAATCAATACAGCAACTATAATGCACGTACGATAGATGAAATTGTTGCCTTAAAATTGGCACTTGTCGGACTTTCGGGATATGAAGATTATTATCCATCCGAAATCAGCGGCGGGATGAAAAAACGCGCCGGTCTGGCGCGTGCTCTGGCACTTGATCCGGAAATTGTCTATTTTGATGAGCCTTCCGCCGGGCTTGATCCTGTCAGTTCGGCAAGACTTGATGATTTGATGATTGAAATCAATAAAAACTTAAACACAACTTTGGTCGTGGTGACGCATGAATTGCAATCGATTTTTAATATTGCCAACAATTCGATTTATTTAGACGCTGAGATAAAGAGAATTTCGGCCTCGGGCAATCCGCTTGAGCTATTAAAAAATCCGCCAAACGACCGTGTCAAACAATTTTTAACAAGAGGTAAAGAAAAAAGAAAAAACAACCAAATAAAAGACTGATCGGACTTTTTATGCTATTCTCGATTCTACTGCTTATCGGACTGGTTACAAAAAATATGGTTGAGCAGTATATGAATAAAAATCGAAATCTTGTTGTTCTTTATTTTTCGGAATCAATTACAGGCTTAACTGTCGGATCTAACGTTGTTTATGAAGGCGTACAAGTCGGTAAAGTCGTCAAAATCGAGATTACGACCAATCCTAAAACGCTGGAATTTTCAATCCCTGTTTATATTCGTTTTTCACAAAACAATGATTTCAGTCACATGAGTTTTACCGGAAATGTCACACGGCGTGAATTTTTGGAAACTTTAATTAAAAAAGGTTTACGTGCACGCCTGGCCACACAAAGCCTTTTAACCGGGCAATTGATGATTGAGCTTTTCATGGACGAAAAAGCTCCTGTCATTTACCATGTGGAAGAAAATGAAAACGGAAAAAAGCGGCTTGAAATCCCGACCACTTTATCAGCTATCGGCAACTTGGCAAAAGATATTGAAGATTTACCGTTAAAGCAAATTATATGGCGCTTTGACAATTTACTGTCAAAAATGGAGCAGGATTTACCCGCCTTGATTGAAACTTATGAAACGGCAGGTGCAAAAATCAACACTTATTTTGACAAATCAGCGCCTCAAACCAATCAAAGTTTAAATCAGCTCAATCAAACCTTGAAAGACATCTCAAATGCATCTAAATCTATTAAAAATCTGACTGATTATTTAGAACGTCATCCGGATTCGATATTAAAAGGTAAAAAAGGAGAATAGTATGAAAAAATTTTGTTTTGTTTTAATGGTTTTGATGCTTCAAGGGTGTTTTTCTTCAACTCCGAACAGCTCATTTTATTTACTTGAATCCGAACAGAGACCCCTTCCCGTTTCAAACAAAAATATAAGTGTTTCCGTTGCTGACATTTTTTTGCCTGATTATTTACAAAAACCTCAAATCGTATTACAAAAAAGTGATTCGCCGGAGCTTAAGATTTCAGAATTTAATCGTTGGGGCTCCGATTTAGAAGGTATGATTCAAAATATCATTATTGAAGATTTGCAAAACCTTATGCCGAACGCTGTTGTCAAACCCTTAACTTTCGGAACAAAAACACAGTACGTTGTCAAAATCAATATCGAAAAAATGAGCGGTTATTTTAATCAAAAGGCCGTTTTGAAAGGTGTTTATCAAATTTTATCTACATCAGGAAAAGTCATTAAACAAAAGGATTTTAAGTTTGAACGAATGGTTGGCAAAACCTATGCCGATTATGCAAAAGTTCAAAGTATACTGTTATCAGACTTGGCGAATAAACTCGCCGGTGATGTGATTAAATACTAAAAATTTAAAATTTTATACCGACAAATTTATACTCTTTTTTTCATGAAAACTCCCTGCAAGCCTATGCCATTAGTTTTTGCATAGTTTTCTATTTCATATCGTTGGTTAAAATCGGTAGAAATTTTTTCCTTTGAGACACACGGACGACATCAACATCTTTTGCCCTCATTTCGGAGGGTTTTTTTATGCCTTGAAAACCCTTATAATACAAGGGTTATAGTAATATCATAGTTAATGAATACTGTGTCTCAACTTTTTCATTTGGGACACAAAATTTGTGTCCCAGACTGTGTCTCGCGTAGGATGGTGTCGTGGGTGTTAGCAATAGCTAAGTCATTGTTTATCAAGAGTTTAAACATTGTTTTGACTGTGTCTGGAGCCGAGACACAAAAAAAGAGAGGAAGCAAATTCCTCTCTGAAAATCATCTTTATAAGTTATTGATTTTACTTAAAAAATTGGAGCGGGCAATGGGAATTAAGCCTCACGACATCAACCTTGGCAAGGTTGCGCTCTACCCCTGAGCTATACCCGCATCAACGCAATTTTAAAAACCTAAATTTTTACCTTAAAGTGATCCAGTAAGCAGCACACCTAAACTATCTGAATCATTGCATCGAAATTTTTGAAAGTCAATGGGTAAATTCTAAATTATTTTTTGTTTTCTGGGAATTTTTACTTGACAATCTGGTAACATCTGGTAATATTTGGTAATAAAGGAGAATAAAATGCCGAATATAAAAGATGTTGTGATTACCCCAGATATGCTCAATAAAATTGCCGAGATTGACCAGTTTAACGGATCTTGGCAAGGACATTTAGCAAAATTAACTCCAGATGATTTAAAAGTGATGAAACGTGTAGCCACCATCGAATCAATAGGATCATCTAACCGTATTGAAGGTAATAAACTATCAGATAAAGAAGTAGAAGAACTGTTTGACCATATAAACCAAAAGTCATTCCAATCTCGCGATGAAGAAGAAGTTGCGGGTTATGCTGACTTGGTTAATACGATTTTTGAGAATTATGAGAATATACCGCTTTCTGAGAACTATATCAAACAACTCCACCAGATCTTACTTAAACATTCGACCAAAGACGAACACCACCGCGGAGAGTATAAAAAAGATACGAACAGAGTAGCGGCTTTTGATGAAAATGGGAAAGAAGTAGGATCTATATTCGAAACCGCCACACCTTTTGATACGCCAAGACTTATGCGTGAATTGTTGATTTGGACTAATGATACTTTCGCCGACAGATATTTTCACCCAATCATTACAATAGGTGTGTTTATTTTGCATTTCTTATCTATTCACCCTTTTACTGATGGAAATGGCAGAATGTCACGTGCTTTAACTATTTTGTTGATGTTAAAGAACCACTATGACTATATGCCTTATGCGTCAATGGAATCAGTTATTGAAGCCAGTAAAGACGCCTATTACAGAGCATTACACCACACACAAAAGACAGTATGGTCAGATAAAGTTGATTATGAACCGTGGTTAACCTTCTTCATTACATCGCTTGCCAAACAAAAACGAGTACTGGAAGGAAAGATTGAACAGTTACAGCAAATAAATGATGCTAAGTTATCTCCAACAGCACAGAGTATATTGAGTTTGTTTAATAATAATGAACCGCTATCGATGAATAAGATTGTGCAAGAGGTAAATAAAAATTCAGAAACTGTACGTAAATCTGTTCAATCACTCGTGAAAAAAGGATACCTGCGCAAACAAGGTACAACCAATGGTGCGGTGTACGTTAAGATAAGGTAGAACCCTATAAAAAAAAGGAGTCGTAATGCAAAAAGGTGAAATTATCAGATATGTTGATATGACGATTGCAGAGGGAATGAATTTGCAGCGTGGAATGAATTATAATATCCAAGGCAAAGCTTATCATATCATTTTAATGAGTGTTCGCCCTAATGCT
>CACXFX010000069.1 GCA_902767055.1 uncultured Pseudomonadota bacterium | reverse complement strand
TTAGCGATATTTGATGCGAACGGTGTTGCCGGTGGGTTTAGCCACGGCATTGGCCTCTTCAATGGTATAGATGCGTTTTTCTTTGCGATGGCCTGATGAGGTGACGAGGTTACCGTTTTTATCATAAACATACGTGACGCCGTTGATTTTTTTAGCAGAGGCTTGTTTGATTTTGCCTGCAAATTGCCCACCGACATTTTGCTGACATTGTGCGATATCACCGATGCAATAAATATTTCTTATATTTTGACTATCAAGAGCGTCTGAGTCAATATTTTGTGTTTTATCACTTAAAACAATATCCACATTAGCGGCACCAAAAAATCCAAACGCATTACTCTTAATTGTTGTGACCGAATCCGGAATAACTATCGCAGATGAGATAACTGTATGATGAAAGGCTTTTTCTTCTATGATTTCGACACTATCCGGAATAATAACCTCCGGTGCGCGAAGCCCATCAAATGCAGCATTACTGATTGATGTCACGCTTTCAGGTATCACAACCGGATTTTGTATATTCATTACATAAAACGCATAACTTCCCAAATCTTTGATTGTATCTTCAATAACGACATTTTTCACACCTTTATCTTTCCAAGGCTGAACATAATCATATTGAGCTGAAGAATACCAATATCCGATATTGCCGTTATTGCCCGTACCGCGAATCGTTAATGTACCGTCAATGATTTGATATTCGCAATTTGCTGTATTGCCTTCGGCATCTGTGCCACAAGCTTCCCACGCGTTGGCATTAAAACTTGAAAGGATTCCTAAAATTAAAACTGCTTTTCTCATAAGTTTTCTCCTGTTTTTATAATTGTTAAAAAAAATCCGCTCTTTGAGCGGCAGGGGAGTTCAGAAATCATGATAAGAGAAATGACTCTTATGACCTTTAGTTTTGGATAAACCTGAACATACGTCACAAGCTCCCCACCAACGCGGGGATTTTAAATACCAAAAAAAAGGCACCCAAAATGGACACCATTTCCGGTATCTCTTATCATAGAGCCTCTGACAGACCCGAACCTCTCGGTTCACGATGAAATTTCTTTCATCGTGACTCTAGGATAGCAAATAAAATTGGAATTGTAAATAAAAATTTTGAGAACGATGAAAAAATAACGGATATAAAAAGATATCCGTTATGAGTTTTTTAAGGCCTTTAAAAAAAGATTATTCTTCTTTTTCAAAGTTTTTGACGGTAACTTTGACGCGTTTGACACGCATTTTGCCTGCTGAAATCACCTCATACGTGCAATATTCGTCTTCAACCTTATCGCCTATTCTCGGTGCGCGGCCGAGCAATGTAAAGACGTATCCGCCGATTGTGCTTTCTTCCCGCTCACATTCGGGCAAACACAAGCATTCATACACATCTTCAACCAAAACTTTGCCGTCAAATTCACAAACACGGTCGCTTAACTTTCTGATTTCGGCAATCTCATTGATATCGTGTTCGTCCATAATATCGCCGACAAGTTCTTCTAAAATATCTTCCATCGAAAGCATACCTGCCGTCCCGCCATATTCATCGACCACGATGGCAAGGTGTGTGTGTTTGCGCATCATCAGGTGCAAAACTTCGGAAATAGACTGATTTTCAGGGACAAACAAAACCTGACGTGCAATTTTGTTTAAGCGCCCTTTTTCAAGATTTTCCTGACAATGTTCTAAAAGATCACGGATATGAATCATACCGACAATGTTGTCTTTGTCTTCGTTGCAAAGCGGATAACGCGTGTGTTTGGTGCGTTTGACAAGGCTCATCACATCGGCAAATTCATCATCCAAATAAAGACACTGCATGTCCTGACGCGGAATCATCACTTCGTGTGCAAAAATTTCTGAAAAGCTGATGGCGTTTTGAATAATATCACGCTCCGTGTCATCAATGACGCCGCCTTTTTGAGAAGCGTTGACAATCAATTTTATCTCTTCTTCGGAGTGTGCCATATCTTCTTCTTTAGCAGGTTCAACTCCCATCAAGTGCAAAATCTTGATTGTTAAAACATCCAAGACCCAGATAAACGGATAAAACGTGCGCTTAAATAAATAAAGCGGGTAGGCAATATGCAAAACAAAAGTTTCGGTCTTTTGAATGGCAAGCGACTTTGGTATCAATTCACCCAAGACAACGTGCATCAAAGTAATCAGGCCGAACGCGACACCAAATGCAACGGAATGTAATAAAATCGGATTGTCGGCAAATAAGCCGCCCATTAAATCTTCAAATAATTTTGCAACTGCCGGTTCACCAATCCAACCCAAACCAAGTGAGGCCAATGTAATACCGAGTTGAATTGCGCTTAAATAGCTGTCAAGATGCTCGGTTATTTTTAAGGCAATGGCGGCGCGTTTGTTGCCCATGCCGACCAATTCTTCCAGTTTTGTGCGGCGGATTTTGACAATTGCAAACTCCGAAACCACAAAAAAAGCATTAAACAAAACAAGGATAACAACGAAAATAAATTTGAAAAAATAAATATAAAAAGGATCCATTTTGTACTTTTATTACCTTTATAAGGTTATCACAACAAAGCGCATCATAAGCATTTATATTAAGCTTGTCAATAACGATTATTAAAAGATGAAGGTTTTATTTGCATTGTAAATAAAAAAAGCGCTCAAATTATAAAGATTATTTTAATAAATTGACGCTATGATAAACCAAAGAAAAAAAAGAAAAGGAACGGACATGATGGCTAAAAAAATGTCATGCCTTGCCGTTTTGCTGATTGGGCTGACGGCTTGTGCGTCTTTAAAAAGCAATACGGCATCAAGGGCTGATGCAACGCAGTTGCCGACCTATCAGCATAAAGTGATCGCACTCGAAAATTTAACGACGCGCGTGATTGCTTATTGTTATGCAACACCTGAGTTTTCGGCCGAGCAATGTGCCGCTGAATTAGAAACACAGGGTTATGTCCGCTTAAACGATATTCCGCGTTTTACGGCCAAAGACAGCACGCTTGAAGGAGGGACGTATCCGACACGGCGTTGGCGTGAAAATAATCGCGTTCCGAGGTGGTAGAAAACATGCAGGGTAAAATCAATACAATCGCTTTTGACGGAATGGAGGTTTTGGATGTTGATTTGCAAATCCAAATGACTTCCGGTGTGCCGTCGTTTACGATTGTCGGTTTGCCCGATAAAACCGTTGCCGAAAGTAAAGAGCGTGTTCGTGCGGCATTTGAGGCGATAGGGATTTCTTTTCCGGCCAAAAAAATCACAATTAATCTTGCGCCGGCTGATTTATTAAAAGAAGGCTCGCATTTTGATTTGGCGATTGCTTCGGCGATTTTGACCGTGATGCAGATTTTGCCTCAAGAAGAGATGTCGGGTTATGTCATTTTGGGTGAACTCGGGCTTGACGGAACGATTTTACCGGTCAGCGGCGTTTTGCCGGTTGCTTTGAAAGCTTATCAAAACGCTAAAGGTTTGGTTTGCCCTCAAGCTCAAGGCAGCGAGGCTGTTTGGAGCGGATTAAAAAACATTGTTGCGGCGCCGGATTTGCTTTCAATGATCAATCATTTCAGAGGTGAGCAGACCCTTGCCTTTCCAACAAAAAAACAATATATTCCTCAAGCAGGTCAGCTTGATTTAGCCGATATTAAAGGGCAGGAAAGTGCAAAGCGTGCACTTGAAATTGCGGCAGCCGGTGCGCATAATATGTTGATGATCGGCCCGCCGGGATCCGGAAAATCGATGCTTGCTTCAAGGCTTAATACGATATTGCCGCCTTTAACGGCTGAAGAAGCCTTGCAGACGTGTATTATTCATTCTGTGGCAGGTGCCTTAAAAGACGGGATGATATCGTTTGAGCGGCCTTATCGCGACCCGCATCACAATGCTTCGACCGCGGCACTTGTCGGTGGCGGGAAAAAAGCTCAACCGGGTGAAATTTCGCTTGCGCACAACGGTGTTTTGTTTCTTGATGAATTACCCGAATTTAATCGTGCGACTTTAGAAGCTTTGCGTCAACCGCTTGAGAACGGAAAAATCACTGTTTCACGCGCAGAGCATCATCATACTTATCCGGCACGTTTTCAGCTGATTGCGGCAATGAATCCCTGTAAATGCGGCTTTTTGGGACAAAAGGGACAGGAATGTCCGAGAGCGCCCAAATGTGCGGCCGAATATCAGGCTAAAATTTCGGGGCCGCTTTTGGACAGGATTGATATTCATGTTTATGTTCCGCCGGTCACGCCTTGGGATATTTTTGAAAAAGAAAGGGGCGAGACTTCGGCGAGTGTCTTAAAACGTGTCATTAAAGCACGTGAAATTCAAAAACAAAGATTTGAAAAATTCGGCCGTCCGGAGCTGTTGACCAATTCACAGCTTGCCGGAGATTTGCTTGAAGAAGCGGTGGATCTTCAAACAGAGGCCAAAGACCTTTTAATCGCGTTTGCCGATAAGATTAAACTTTCGGCACGCGGTTATCACCGAACTTTAAGGTTAGCAAGAACGATTGCGGACTTGCAAAACGAAACAAAAGTGCTTAAAATGCACGTAGCCGAGGCGTTGAGTTATAGACGCACAATGCCTTCAAATGATCAATAGGAGAATACAAATGAACAAATTAAAGCCGTCTAAGATTTTGACTTTATCCGTCAGTATCGCTGCCGTGGTTGGCATGCTTTTGGCTCTTAAAGTCGATGCTGCTTCTTCAAGTCCGTACAACAGAAGTGTACGGGACATGATGGCGCGGCGTCATAATGCAACACTTGGTGTTAAAGAAGTTGAGATTGCACCGAAGCCTCAAGTCAGAGCCGTTCGCAATGCCAATACACACTCTGCTTCTTCATCAACATTAAGTCCGGCCTATAAACCGTCGTCGCCCGTGTCGTTGTCGCTCGCATCGCTTTTTGATGCGGCAGATAAAGACGGCAGTATTTTTCCGGGTGGGCCGTGCAAAAATTGTCACAACACGGGGCCGCTTATCGATACCGGTCCGTGCGAACGTTGTTATGACAGCGGGCCGCTTATCGATACCGGTCCGTGTGAGAAATGCAAAGAGCCGAAGCCGGAGCCTGAGGTTGTTGTCGCTCCCGAGCCGGTTTGTCCGGTTTGCGTTGCGCCGAAATTGACCAATTATGCAATTGCATATGATGATTATGTTCCTCAAGCCTTAAAGCGCGATTGCTGCGCATTTGCTCCGCTTTATTTGGAACATGTGGATTTTAATCTGGCAGATGATGAAACAGCCGTTAAAAACAAGATGGGTAACTATCGTTTTCGTATTTTCGGCTGCCGTCGCTTTGACAAAGAGGCAATCTTAAATCACGGTCGCGTGATGGAAAAAGATATGCGCTTTATCGATATTTTTGAAACGGTGACAGGTGATTGTTATAACATCATCAAAAAGCCCGATGATTTGTGCTTGCAAACGACACCTTCGCCTTTGCCGGAATATGTTTTGACGGCTGAAATCACGGATTTCTTTATGAATGTTTGTGACGGTTATGATTGGGATAAAACAAAAGCCACCGACTTGCGTACCGGCAGATCGGAAATGACGGTTTTGTGGAAATTGACCAACCTGTCAAAAACAAAAGTTTTATGGCAGGGTTCTACAACCGGTTATGCCGATTTGAATTTGGGCAACGAACAGGGTGAAATCGCTTTAATCGAAGCCGCTTTTGCCGATGCCGTCAGTAATTTGCAGGCTATGCCCGGTTTTGAAAATCAGCTTGCGGTGCGTTTGAGCCCCGAAGAGTTGTCGGCTGAGCGTCAAGCTTTAATCGATGAAGAAATTGCGCTTGATCCGGCCAAATGCAGATTTGCCGAGCCTTTAAGAGAAGAGCAACAATGTGAATTAACGCGCATCGATGCCGATATCAACAAATGTCCGGCTGTTCAGATGATTTTGCCGCCGCCTCCCGCGCCGTGCGAAATTGTGGCCGAGCCGTGTCCCGTCGAAGAGGCACCTTGTCCGGTTGTGGAGCCGTGTCCTGTTGTTATCGAGGAGAATGCCGGTATCATCGAAGATCATCAAATTTTTGACAATTGTATTGATGAAAACGGCGGAGTTATCGCCGGCGGTGATTGCCAGATTGTTGATGATACCTGGGTCGAGTCGGATACACGTGCTTTTGACAGCCTTTGTATCACTTCGCGTGCGCCGTATGCCGTTTTAAATCCGGAAAATCTCTATAAAGTACGCGCTTCGGTCGTTGAGATTTCGAATGTGAAGGGTAAAAAGGGTGCCGGTTTGATTGTTTCCGATTCGTTTGTTTTGACGTCAGCCGATTTGGCAGATGCCAAAGACGGCCATTGTCGCATCAAAACAATCAACGGTCAAAATTTGACAGGTCGTGTCGTTCGTGTCAACCCGAGCAAAAACACGGCGCTTGTCATGCTTGATACGAAAACGGATTATACGCCGCTCGCCTTAAATCTTGATTTGCCGAAAGTCGGACAAAGCGGATTTATGACTTTAGGTTTGCTTGATATCGAAACTTCCGAAGACGGTTCGGAAAATTATATCGACAACAGCGGTAAGATTTTGGGCTATCGTTACAGCGATGATAAAGGTGCCGAGGTTATTGTGGACACCAATGCGCAGGATATTGCCATCGGCAGTGTTTTGATTGATGCGCACGGTTCTATCAACGGTGTGGCGCATACAGGCCAAAAAACAGATCAGGGTAAAGATTTGTTCTTGCCGACCGAAACGGCTTTGCGCAGCTTGGGTTTGACAATCTGTGATTATGTCTACGAGGCTCCGAGCCCGTGGCAACAGACGGTTTATAAACCGGTCACTCAAGCGATTGAAACCGTTCAAAAAGCCCCTGAAGAAATGAAAAAAGAAATGAGAAAATAATATTTCTTCGGATTGCAAGAAAAGATGCGGCCGCCGGTCAAACGGTGGTCGTTTTTTTTTGCTTTTTTTAGTGAAAAGTATTTTCAAGCTATTTATTTGAAATATCGGCGTTTTTTCTTGTTTTTAAAGGCTCAAAAAAAGGGTGGTTTAAATCAACCACTTTTTTGTATTTTTGTAAATTTTTTTGTTACGTAAAATCAATGCATTAGAATTTTGCGTTTTTTAAATTCGCTTTGTAACAAAAACCACCGTTTATGTTACACTTTTGTCAAAAGATAAAGTCAACTTTTTTGAAAAGGAATAAGACGATGGAAATGGAATTACCGCAAGTTGAGAAAATTGTGACAGAAACAATTGATGGCAAACAGGTTCAAAAACAAATTTATGCTGACGGTTCATATGGCATCAGAAATGGTGATGAAATTGAAAGACATTTTCAAGATGGGAAAAGACAAACATATAAATCAAAAGATAATTCATTTATCTTAACTTCAGAGCTAACGGCAGATGGAATAATTCATTGTTGGTATAATAATGGACAACTAGCTATTGAAGAATTACCCAATGGAATTGAACATGAATGGTATGAAAACGGGCAAAAAAAATCCGTACACTTAGCTGCGGATGAAGAACCAAATGAAGAGAATCGTACTCCTGAGTATTTTTGGTATGAAAACGGACAGATGAGCTTGGAATGTCTTTTAGATGGAACATGTCACAGCTGGTACGAAAACGGACAGATGGAATATGAGAGACTTTCTGACGGTACAAAGCGCGAATGGTATGAAAACGGGCAAATGAAACATGAACAGCTTCCCGATGGCACAAAGCGTACATACCATGAAAACGGGCAGATGAAAAGTGAAGAATTACCTGATGGTACGAAGCACGAGTGGCATGAAAATGGACAGATGGCAAGAGAAAAACTACCCGATGGTACAGATCGCGAGTGGTATGAAAACGGGCAGGTGCAACATGAAGAAATTCCAGGTGGCACAGAGCGTTGGTGGTATGAAAATGGGCAGATGGAACATGAATATCTGCCTGATGGCACACAGCGTAGCTGGTATGAAAATGGACAGAAGAGAAGTGAAGAACTTCCTGATAACACATGGCATAGATGGTATAAAAACGGGCAGATGGAATATGAATATCTGCCTGATGGCACAAAACGTTGGTGGGACAGTGATGGCAAAATCCTTAAAGATAAAACAGTTTGGCTTGCCAAACAACGTGTTGAAGAGAAACTGAAAGCAAAACTTCAAAAGCTTGAGGATAAACCAAAGCTTCAAAAGGTTGTTTCTAAAATTGCCGACACAAAAGCGTTTAGTGATATTGCTTTAAAGGTTGCAATAAGAAAAATTAAAAAAGCACGTGGGGAGTAATGTAGACCATCCATCAAAAAACATTGACGCCTCAGTTTTTTGAGGCGTTTTTGTTGCATTGGGTTTTGAAAAAAGCATTTGACAAGAATTTTGGATATGTATATAAAAAAATTTGTTCGGTGTTGCAGCACCGAACGAATTCTAACCAAGAAAGGGGTTAAACCTTAACTTTAACTCATTTCTAGAGTTAGAGTAACCTATATTTCATTTAAAGTCAAGTATTTTTGAACGAAAATTTAAAAATATTTACTCTTTAAATATAGGTACGGTTTTTCCCCTTTCAATTTTTATGAAAGGTAACATAATGAGAATATGTATTATTCTAATTATACAAAAAAATCCGTTTTCTCTTATCTATTAAACGATAAGTGAAAAGGAGGGCATCCTTAAACAGGGTGTCCTCTCTTTTTATACACGAGTCGTCCTTTATTGTCAAAGCCCTTTTTCTGTTTACTGCG